>NZ_JBALMS010000039.1:0-56926 GCF_036962205.1 Bacillus sp. JJ664
AGTTTTGAAGGTATAAAATGGAATAACATTCCAAGAAAATCTTCAAAAAATGTTGACTTTGATTGATATTTTGATATAATAATCATTGTCCAAAGAAAATAAATCAGGTGATTAAGGCGAAGAGGTCACACCCGTTCCCATACCGAACACGGCAGTTAAGCTCTTCAGCGTCGATGGTAGTTGGGGGTTTCCCCCTGTGAGAGTAGAACGTCGCTTGGTTCAAAACCATTCCGCAGTAGCTCAGTGGTAGAGCACTCGGCTGTTAACCGAGTGGTCGTAGGTTCGAATCCTACCTGCGGAGCCATTTTTTATGCTTCCATAGCTCAGCAGGCAGAGTACTTCCATGGTAAGGAAGAGGTCACCGGTTCGAGCCCGGTTGGAAGCTTGGGAAAAACTTATACATATGGCCCGTTGGTCAAGCGGTTAAGACACCGCCCTTTCACGGCGGTAACACGGGTTCGAATCCCGTACGGGTCACCATTTATATTATGGAGGATTAGCTCAGCTGGGAGAGCACCTGCCTTACAAGCAGGGGGTCGGCGGTTCGAGCCCGTCATCCTCCACCATTTAATTTAATAACTCCGGAGGGGTAGCGAAGTGGCTAAACGCGGCGGACTGTAAATCCGCTCCCTGTGGGTTCGGCGGTTCGAATCCGTCCCCCTCCACCATTTATTGTTGGGCTATAGCCAAGCGGTAAGGCAACGGATTTTGATTCCGTCATGCCCTGGTTCGAATCCAGGTAGCCCAGCCATTTTTTTTACACAATTTCATTCAAATTGATCGTAATATTCATTACGAGCCATTAGCTCAGTTGGTAGAGCATCTGACTTTTAATCAGAGGGTCGAAGGTTCGAATCCTTCATGGCTCACTCTTTTTTTTTATGCGGAAGTAGTTCAGTGGTAGAATACAACCTTGCCAAGGTTGGGGTCGCGGGTTCGAGCCCCGTCTTCCGCTCCATTTCTGTATAAATATATAATGGGGCCTTAGCTCAGCTGGGAGAGCGCCTGCCTTGCACGCAGGAGGTCAGCGGTTCGATCCCGCTAGGCTCCACCAATATACATAAAGTGTTACCTTAGTCTTTTGACTAAGGTTTTTTTTTGTCTAAAAACATAAAATATAGAAGAGAAAAATGCATATGTATACAAAAAAATGTTGAGTTGACCCATTCGTTTCAAAAGATTTAAACTATTAGTATAATTAATAACTTTAAGAATCTAATTTAGGGTTCTTTATTTAAAAAATAAAGTAAGCGTTTTCTTACGTAATTGACATAGGGGGAAATAACATGAAAAAAGAAATTTCGATCATCGGCGTACCATTAGATTTAGGTCAAACAAGACGTGGAGTAGATATGGGACCAAGTGCAATTAGATATGCACAGCTTCATGAACGTATTGAAAATCTTTCATATAATGTTGAAGATTTAGGGGATATCTTAGTAGATCGTACATTAGTAAAAGAAGATCACACTGAACATAATCTAAAAAACTTAAAATCAGTAAAAGATACTTGCGAAAAGCTTGCAGTTGAAGTTGATGAAGTTATTAAAAATAACAGAATGCCTTTAGTGTTAGGTGGAGATCACAGTATTGCGATTGGTACATTAGCAGGTGTTTCAAAGCACTATAATAATTTAGGTTTAATTTGGTTTGATGCTCATGGAGATTTAAATACAGCAGAAACTTCACCATCTGGAAATATCCATGGTATGTCACTAGCTGTGTCATTAGGTCATGGACATGATTTATTAACGAAGATTGGTGGTTACTTTCCTAAAGTAAAACCAGAGAATGTAATCATTATAGGAGCTCGTGATCTTGACGAAGGTGAAAGAGCTATAATTAAGGAATTAGGCATTAAAGTCTATACAATGCATGAAATTGATAAATTAGGTATGACAAAAGTGATGGAAGAAACAATTGACCACTTAAAAGGCTGTGATGGTGTACATTTATCATTAGACCTTGATGGTTTAGACCCGATTCATGTACCTGGTGTTGGTACGCCTGTTCCTGGTGGGATCACTTACAGAGAGGGTCATTTAGCAATGGAAATGTTATCAGATTCAGATATCATTACATCAATTGAATTTGTAGAGGTTAATCCAATCTTAGATGAAAAAAATAAAACAGCAATCGTGGCTGTGGCGTTAATTGGATCATTACTTGGAGAAAAATTATTATAAAACAAATAATTATATGTTATAACTGTAAAGCTAGCATGATTTGCTAGCTTTTTTTCATTTATATTTCATTGTAATATCACATATTTAAATAATTGTTAAGATAGTTAATAATTCTCAAATTTTGTGTATAACGAAAATATGGTATAATACTGAAGATACGGGTTTTAAAATTAATAATTAGGAGGGTAAAAGGTGCCTTCTTTACATATAAATTTTTTACAATACTTACAAAATGGATTAGATATATTATTAGTTTGGTTTGTTATATATCGACTAATTATCATTATACAAGGGACAAAGGCTGTTCAATTATTAAAAGGTGTTACGATCATAATCGTTGTGAAAGTATTAAGTAGCTTATTTGGCTTACATACATTGCAATTTTTAATGGATCAAGCACTAACATGGGGATTCTTAGCAGTAATCATTATCTTCCAACCAGAGCTAAGAAGAGCATTAGAACAACTTGGTAGAGGTCGCTTTTTCTCAAGAACTTCTCCTGGTGGTGGAAATGATCGAACCGACGTAGTGGAAAGCATTGCAAAAGCTACTGAATACATGGCAAAACGAAGAATAGGTGCTCTTATATCGTTTGAAAGACAAACGGGTATGGGGGATTATATTGAATCAGGTATCCCACTAAATGCTAATTTATCATCAGAACTGCTCATAAATATTTTTATTCCAAATACACCATTACATGATGGTGCAGTTATTATTCAAGGCGAAAAAATTACTGCAGCAGCATGTTACCTACCGCTTTCAGAAAGTGCATTCATTTCTAAAGAGCTAGGTACAAGACATAGAGCGGCAGTTGGTATTAGTGAAGTAACAGACAGTATTACCATTGTTGTTTCCGAAGAGACAGGGGCTGTTTCAGTTGCAAGGAATGGGAACTTATATAGAGAATTATCAAAAGATGAACTAGTAAATTTATTGAATACGGAACTAAAATCACCAGAAGAGTCCACTACATCAAAATGGAATTGGAAGGTAAAACGTAATGGATAATTTTATGGATAACCGTTGGATTTTAAGAGGAATCGCATTATTAGTTACTTTATTACTTTTTATGTCTGTTAATTTAGTTCCACAATCGAGTAGTTCCAATATTATTGATCTACCCATGATGAATAAAAAAGAGCTACTTAGAGATATTCCTGTAACACCGATCTATGATCAAGAAAATTTAATTGTAAATGGAATTCCAAAAACTGTATCAGTACAGTTAGATGGTCCCAATAGTATCGTTAAAACAGCTGAAATGAAAAGAGATTTTGAAGTTTACATTGATCTAACGTCTTATGCTTTAGGGACATATGAAGTACCTTTAAAAGTGCGCAATTTATCAGAAAAGATTAAAGCGACGATCAAACCAAGGACTGTTACAGTTACGATTAAAGAAAAAGTAGAAAAAGTAGTCTCAATAAAAGCTGTTTATATAAACGAAAACAAAATTAAACATGGCTATAAAGCAGAGGACGCCATTATTAAACCAAATGAAGTAAAGATAGTAGGATCTGCTGAGGAAGTAGCCCAAGTTTCATACGCAAAGGTAGATATAGACGTATCAGACGCAAATCAAACGTTTAGTCAGGTACTTCCTGTGAAACTATATAATAAAAAGGGTACACAATTAGCGATCAGTAGTGTCCCAAAGAATGTTGAAGTAACTGTCCCAATTGTTTCACAAAGTGCTTATTTTCCGATTGAGATTATCGAAAATGGTACTTTGCAGGATGGGTTAAAATTAAAAAGTATGATAACTAATACTGATGAAGTTAAGATATATGCATCTGAAGATTGGTTAAATAATTTTAGAGGACCGATTCAGGTGCCAGTTGATTTATCATCATTTGATAAAAGTGGTACATACGAAATTACTGTTCCAACACCAGATGGTGCTTTTAAAGTTGATCCAAGTACAGTAGAGGTTGTAGTTGAATTAGCAAAAGAAACAGAACAAAAATTTAGTGATATACCAATTCAATTTACTGGAGAAAATGACAATTTTACATATAAAATTTCGAAACCATCTTCAGGTAAGGTAACAGTCTCTGCAAGGGGATTTGATGAAGATTTAAATGCAATAGATCCGAAAGATCTTATTATCACTGCAAAAGTAAGTGGTTTAGAAGCGGGTACACATGAAGTAACACTATCGATTAGTGCGCCAGAAGGTGTAATTTATAGATTAAATTACGATACTGTGATCGTTGAAATAACGGATAAGAATACGGCCGAATCTGATAAGGATACAGAAATAGTAGGACAATCATCGAATTAGAAGGAGAATCATAATGGGTAAATATTTTGGAACTGATGGTGTAAGAGGGGTAGCAAACAAGGAGCTAACTCCAGAGTTAGCATATAAAATTGGACGTTGCGGTGGATATGTTTTAACAAAAAATAATGTGAAACCAAAAATTTTAGTAGGCCGTGATACGCGTGTATCAGGACATATGTTAGAAGGTGCACTAGTAGCTGGTTTACTATCGATCGGTGCAGAAGTAATGCGTTTAGGTGTTATTTCGACTCCTGGAGTTGCATATTTAACAAAAGCATTAGGTGCACAGGCTGGTGTTATGATTTCAGCTTCTCACAATCCTGTAGAGGACAATGGAATTAAGTTTTTCGGTCCTGATGGATTTAAATTATTAGATGAGCAAGAAGATGAAATTGAAGAACTTATGGATGCCGAAGTAGATAAATTGCCAAGACCAACAGGAAGTGACCTTAGCCAAGTTAGCGATTACTTTGAAGGTGGTCAAAAGTACTTACAATTCCTTAAAAATTCAATTGATGAGGACTTCTCTGGTTTATTAGTTGCTCTTGATTGTGCTCATGGAGCTACATCTTCATTAGCACCTTATATCTTTGCGGACTTAGAAGCAGATATCGTAACAATGGGAACAAACCCAAATGGATTTAATATAAATGACGGCGTAGGTTCGACTCATCCAGAAGCACTTGCAGCGTTAGTAAAAGAAAAAGGTGCCGATGTAGGTTTATCATTCGATGGCGATGGAGATCGTTTAATTGCAATTGATGAGAATGGTGATATCGTTGATGGTGATCAAATCATGTATATTTGTGCGAAGTATTTAAATGAAAAAGGACGCTTAAAACAAAATACTGTTGTATCGACTGTTATGAGTAACTTAGGCTTTTATAAAGCTGTAGAATCTAATGGGATGAAAAGTGCAGTAACTGGTGTAGGTGACCGTTATGTGATGGAAGAAATGAGAAAAAATGGATTTAACCTAGGTGGAGAACAATCAGGTCATATCATTTTCTTAGATTATATTACGACTGGTGATGGCATGTTAAGTGCTATTCAGCTTGTAAACATCATGAAAGAAACTGGTAAAACATTATCACAATTAGCTGGAGAAATGAAAAAATATCCACAATTATTGATTAATGTTCGTGTTACAGATAAAAACGAAGCTTTGAACAACGAACGAATTAAAGCAACAATTGAAGAAGTAGAAGCTGAAATGAATGGTAATGGTCGTATTTTAGTACGTCCTTCAGGTACAGAGCCATTAATTCGTGTAATGGCAGAAGCTCCTTCAGCAGAAGAATGTAAATTATTTGTTGAAAGAATTGTATCTGTTGTAAAAGAAGAAGTAGGCGAATAATAAATTAAATTTTATATGCATAGATGAGCACTAATGTGTCCTTCTATGCATATTTTTGTTATATAAGCGGCTATACTTTCAAAACTTCCAAAAAAATTTTTGTTGACCATGACTTTTGAATTATAGTATAGTTGTTTTATTGTTTTCCTAACATGAGAGGAGGATATGAATTATTAAAGGTTTAAACAAAGCGCCAGAACTACACAGGACGAGAATGTGTAGTTGACGAGGTGGAGTTTTATCGAAGTTTCGGCGGATGACTCCCGGTTGATGTATCACAACCGAAATTATTTACGTAAAACACGCGGGTGACCGAGTGGACAAAAGTAAATAATCTGATGCACCGTTTAAAAATTATAAAATGAACTCGCTAATTGCGATAATACGAAAGGTAGGTGGATATTGCTTGTAAGTCCTCTACCGCTATTAAACATGACGAGGGAATCGAAAATTAAATAATAAACGGTTAGGGAAACAGCATTCCATTCCTAGGCAACTTTTGTACGTCTTGTTGAGGACTTACTAAGCAATAGATATTATGTGTGGAATCGTTGGATATATTGGAAATAATAATGCTAAAGAAATTTTGTTAAAAGGTTTAGAGAAATTAGAGTATCGTGGATACGATTCTGCTGGGATTTCTCTTTTAACAGATAATGGTGTAGAAGTTTATAAAGAAAAAGGTAGAATTGCAATTTTACGTGAAGCTATTCCAGCAAAGGCAGACGGGCATGTTGGGATCGGACATACTAGATGGGCTACACACGGAGCTCCAAGTAAACGTAATGCGCATCCTCACCAAAGTTCTACTGAACGTTTTACACTTGTTCATAATGGTGTTATTGAAAACGATGTACAGTTAAAAAACGATTATTTAAATGACTTTAACTTTACTAGTGATACTGATACTGAGGTTATCGTACAGTTAGTAGAGCTTCATATTAAAAAAGGTTTAACAGTTTTAGAAGCATTTACAGCAACACTAAAACTTCTAAAAGGTTCTTATGCAATTGCATTGTTAGACAAACAAAATGAAGACGTAATCTATGTTGCAAAAAATAAAAGCCCACTTCTTGTAGGTGTTGGTGAAGAATTTAATGTTATTGCTTCAGATGCAATGGCAATGTTACAAATTACTGATCAATTTATCGAGTTACATGATAAAGAGGTAATTTTAGTATCAAAAGACGAAGTTCAATTAATGGACTTAAACGGTAATAAAATTGAGCGTGCTCCATATACAGCTGAAATTGATGCTAGTGACATTGAAAAAGGAACGTATCCTCATTTCATGTTAAAAGAAACTGATGAGCAACCATTAGTAATTCGTAACATTATTCAAAAGTATCAAAATGAAAATGGCGAACTTGTAATAGATAGCGAGATTAAAGCAGCTCTAGCAGAAGCAGATAGATTATATATCGTTGCTTGTGGAACTAGTTACCATGCTGGTTTAGTGGGTAAACAATTTATCGAAAAAATGGCTGGTGTTCCTGTAGAAGTGCACGTTGCTAGTGAGTTTTCTTACAATATGCCATTACTATCAGAAAAACCATTATTTATCTACATTTCACAAAGTGGTGAAACGGCTGATAGCAGAGCGGTATTAGTACAAACAAATAAATTAGGCTATAAAGCAATTACGATTACAAATGTTCCAGGATCTACATTATCTCGTGAAGCTAACTATACACTTCCATTACATGCAGGTCCTGAAATCGCTGTAGCATCAACAAAAGCATACACAGCTCAATTAGCAGTATTAGCAATCGTAGCAAATGACTTAGCAAAAGCTAAAGGTAAAGTTGTTAACTTTAACCTTGTAAAAGAATTAGGTATCGTAGCAAATGCGATGGAATCTATTTGTGGTCAAAAAGAAGAAATGGAGAAAATTGCATCTGAATTCTTAGCAACTACTCGTAATGCATTCTTCATCGGCCGTAACGTTGACTACTTCGTATGTTTAGAAGGTGCTTTAAAATTAAAAGAAATTTCTTACATCCAAGCAGAAGGATTTGCTGGTGGAGAATTAAAACACGGAACAATTGCTTTAATTGAAGAAGGTACGCCAGTAGTAGCATTAGCAACTCAAGAGGCAGTAAACTTAAACATCCGTGGAAACGTAAAAGAGGTTGTAGCTCGTGGAGCAAACCCATGTATTATCTCAATGGAAGGTTTAGAAATGGAAGGTGATCGCTTCGTACTACCAAAAGTACAAGAAGAATTATCACCAATCTTATCTGTACTACCATTACAATTAATTTCTTACTACGCAGCATTACACCGTGGTTGTGACGTTGATAAACCACGTAACTTAGCGAAATCTGTTACAGTTGAATAATATTTTTTTGAAGAATGTTCGATATGTAAAAGGACAATAAAGTTGGAAAGTTCATTGTAAGTTAGAAAAAATTCACATTAATGTTATTGGGAAACATTTTAATTATTTCATTAAATAATGTGTTGGGAGTTGGATAAAATGAACAACTTTGAAAATGAAAATATTCCAACAAAAGAAGATTTTCATGTAAGTGAGATAGATGAGCGTGTAGTAATAAGAAAACCAATTAAATAAAGTTTATAAAAAACAGCTTGTTAGATGCAAAATCCTAGCAAGCTATTTTTTATAATAAATATCTTTAAAATGCTAAAATGACTTAAAAAAATGGATATTTTTCACAAAAAATACTGACTTGATTAAACGAAAATTTGATAATTACGTTAAAATCAACATACGATTGTGAAGGATTACACTTAAACTAAATGGCAGATTAGTTTAAGTGAAAACTTTCACAAATAGTTGCGTATTTTAATATTTGTAAACCATAAATTCATCCTCGTTTTTCTACGATTAGACAAATTATTATTGTAGGTAGTAATTTATTTTAACATTAATTAGAAGTATTTAAACTTAACTGATAAGTAGTAGCATAATTTCAGGAATCGATGATAATTGATTCCTTTTTAAGTATTTGGCAGTTTTTGGTTTCTTTTTGTTTATAAATACTTAAAATACATATTTTCACTTAAATCAAAAAAAATGATTAATTTTAATTGCAAAATGCAAATAAATAGAATATAAATATATTATAAACAGTATAATAAACACATGAATCTAATTATTTTTATTTGAAAAATGCAATTAAAAGGGAGAGGTTAGATATGTTGGATGTAATTATTATTGGTTCGGGACCATTTGGTATTTCGTTAGCAGCCCATGCAGTTAGTAGTAATCTGGATTACAAATTATTTGGCTATCCGATGGATTTTTGGAAAAATACAATGCCCCAAGATATGTTCATTCGTACACCACATGAATTTGTCAGTTTTTCAGATGCAAAAAATGAACTTACTGTTCAACAATTCTCATACGAAACGGGAGTTGAACTTGTAACTCCATTACCTAGACCTATATTTGTAGAATATGCAAATTGGTTTTCTGAAAAGGCAGGAATTGAATTTACAACTGAATTAATAACAAATGTTGAAAAAAAGGATGAATTTTTTGAGGTAACTTCTGAAAGTGGTGATCTATATCTAACTAAAAATGTAATTGTTGCCACTGGTGTAGAACATTATAAATATCTACCTGAATTTTTAATTAAATTTCCAACACACCTTGTTTCCCATACTTCAGGATATACCGACTTCTCTAAATTTAAAGGCAAAAAAGTAGTGGTTCTAGGAAGTGGTCAAAGTGCTTGGGAAGCAGCTGGTTTACTTTATAGAGATGGTGCAGATGTCGAATTAATTTATCGTAAAGAAGGACCAAATTATGCAGGCAGTAGGGAAAATGAAATTGCTCTTCGAGACCTCGGGGATATTTTCTTTAATTTATCATTAGAAGAAAAAAAGGAAGGATGGGGTCAATCACCAGGAAGTGTTGCACATTTCTTAAAACCTTATGTTGAAGGCCTAGTACCTCAAATAGGAGAAGTAAGTATTGAACAAATAAAACAGATAAGCGATGAAGATCTTCTTATCTCCTTATCTAATGGGTTAGAAAAAACAGTTAATCATGTTATTGCTGCAACAGGTTTCCGCATCAATATAGAAAAGGCTCCATTTTTTGATCAGGAATTAATATCTATGATTGAAAGAGAAGAGGATTATAAACAATTTCCAAAATTGAACGATTCATTCGAATCGAGTATACCTGGTCTTTACTTTGCTGGTCCGTTGTCTTCGCATAGTCATGGACCAACATTTCGATTTATTTTAGGATTAAAAAAGACAGCATTTTCGATTGTTCCTTCAATAGTTAGGAAAAGAGAAAATAGCTTAGTTAAAAAATAAGGTTGGTGTTTTATATGAGAAATTCATTTCAAGCAATTGTCCGAAGTTTTGGTTTACTAAATAAAACATGTTGTTCAGTAGATGGTGTAGACGTATCTGTAATTCAAAGTCACATTCTTTACGAAATTGAAAATAATGAAAGGCCTTCTATCCAACAACTAGCAGACTTATTAGGGATTGACATTACTACGTTCAGTAGACAAATCCAAACATTAGTAAAAATGGAGTTAGTAACTAAAGTAGCTTCAAAGTTGGATAAAAGATCTTTTATTTTAGCGTTAACTGAAAAAGGTCAAAAAGTAGCAAAAGGAATAGATAAACAAGTGAATGGATATTTAGAAAATATTTTCAATGAAATGACAGACTTTGAACGTGAAACGACTCAGAGTGCAATTAAATTACTTGCTGACGTTATGACTAAATCGCCAATTTGCTGTGCAACTAATGATGATAGTAAATGTTAAGAGAGGTGTATAAAGTGGATAATTTAATTATTCGTATCGCTTCTACTACTGATATTGATGATATTCTTCAGATTTATAATGAAGGCATTATTGATCGTATTGCTACATTAGAAACAACATTAAAAGATAAGTCATATATGATGGAATGGTTTGACAGTCATTTAGGGCGGTATAAAGTTATTGTTGCTGTACTACAAGATAAGGTAGTAGGGTGGGCAAGTTTAAATCAATATAATCCTCGTGATGCATATAGAGGGGTTGCTGATTTATCAGTCTATATAAAAAAGGAATTCCGTGGTAAAGGCATAGGTGGAAAACTTCTATCTTCAATTGAAGAGCATGCAAAAGATAATGAGTTTCACAAGATGGTTTTATCTACATTCCCTTTTAACCAACTAGGGCAAGGTTTATATAAGAAAAATGGATTTCGCGAAGTAGGCGTATTTCAAAATCAAGGCTTGCTAGACGGTAAATATGTTGATGTTATGTTGATGGAAAAATTATTATTTTAGGAGGAATAGATTATGGTGAAAGTACAAGAAAATTCACTTCCTGTTGCAATTATTGGTGGAGGACCAGTAGGCCTTGCTGCAGCAGCAAACTTATTAAAAAAAGGTGAGGATTTTATACTCTTTGAATCTGGTAGTGAAGTTGGATCAAGCATACTTGAGTGGGGTCACGTAAGAATGTTTTCTCCATGGGAATACAATATAGATAAAATTGCAAATGAATTACTTGAGGAAACAGGCTGGAAGTCACCTAATAAAGATCTGCTTCCTACGGGTAGCGAACTAGTTAATGAATATCTGTTACCTTTAAGTAACCTTAAAGGGATTAAAGAAAGTATTATCTTGAACGCAAAGGTAGTAGGAGTTAGCAGAAAGGGAATCGACAAACTAAAATCTGCGAATAGAGACAATGTTCCTTTTCAGTTGTTTGTTGAAGTTGAAGGAGATATAACAGTATTTGAAGCAAAGGCTGTTATCGATTCATCAGGTACTTGGAGAAATCCGAATCCAACACTTTCAAACGGAATATGGACTAATTCAGAACGATCATTAAAAGAAAAAATCTATTACGGTATTCCAAATGTTGACGAACTAAAAAACCGATATATAAATAAAACAATTATGGTGATAGGTAGTGGACATTCAGCTATTAACTCTCTATTAGACTTCGCGAATATAAAGGAAAACAATTCTGATACACAAGTATATTGGGTACTACGTAAAAAACATATTAAAGAAGTATATGGTGGTCAAGAAAATGACGGATTACAAGCACGTGGAGAACTAGGGATAAAGATTCAAAAATTGGTAGAATCCGGACAAATCAAAATTATAACACCGTTCTACATCACTAAACTAAAAGAAGTTGATGGGAAAATTAGTGTAACAGGAGAATTAAATGGGGAAGAAGTTACAATAAGTGATATAGATGAAATTGTTGTAAACACAGGTTTTAGACTTGATGATTCATTTCTTAAGGAAATACGATTAAGTATAGATTCAGCTGTTGAAAGTGTAGAAGCACTTGCTCCACTTATTGATCCTAATATTCATAGTTGCGGAACTGTTAGACCTCACGGAGAAAAAGAATTACGACAACCTGAAAAGGACTTTTATATTGTTGGAATGAAAAGCTATGGGAGGGCACCAACATTTTTACTTGCAACTGGATATGAACAAGTCCGATCAGTTGTAGCTTATTTAACGGGGGATTTAGTAGGAGCTAAAGAAGTTCATTTAGAATTGCCTGAAACAGGTGTATGTAGTACGAATTTAGTGACTAGCTGTTGCGATGGGGAAAGGGAAAAACAAAATGTAGAAACAAGCTCTTGTTGTAGTGTACCTGTAAAAATTGAGATCAAAAAGAATTCTTGTTGCGGATAATAAGGAAGACCAGTCTGAAAAAAATATCAGACTGGTTTTTTCTTAAATAAGAGGTGAGACATGGCTAATTCAAATAAGGATTCGATTATAGCAATTGCATTAATAACTGCAATATGTTTAGCCGGTGATTCCATGCTTTATATTGTTCTACCAACTCACTGGAAAGAAGTTGGATTAACATCCTTAATTCAAGTCGGGGTTTTACTATCAGTTAACAGGTTTGTAAGGCTACCTTTAAACCCACTAATTGGGTTTCTTTTCAAGAAAGTCAGCTTTCGAAAAGGAATTTTGCTTGCTGTACTTTTGAGTGGTATTACTACAATTAGCTACAGTTTAATAAAAGACTTTAGTTTGTGGTTAATTCTCCGATCTGTTTGGGGACTTTCGTGGTCAATATTTAAACTCGGTGCATATTTACTAGTCTTGCAATTCTCTACAGACAGTAACCGTGGTAACATGATGGGTACTTATAATGGACTCTATCGTTTAGGAAGTTTATTTGGAATGCTTTTAGGAGGTATTTTCGCAGATTTATTTGGAATAAAAGTAATTAGTATAGTCTTAGGTTCTCTTGCTTTTATAAGCATACCTTTTATTTTTAAATACATTCCTAATAGGATACAAACTGATAAAGGGGAAGAAAGAAATAACAACACTTCATTAATAAATAATAAAGGGATTCAAAATAAAAGACTAATTTTGATACTCATTACAGCATTTCTATTAATTTTGATTCTTGACGGCATGTTAACAGCGACATTAAGTCATATTATTGATATGAAATTTACAAATAAGATAGATATTATAGGGGTTATGATAGGTGCAGCAACGCTTGCTGGAGTAATGCAATCACTTAGATGGGTTATATTACCCTTTGTTATCCCTAAGATTGGGAACGTGCTTGATAAAGCAAAACAAAAAAGTAATATACTAATTATGTTTTTAGGGTGTGCATCTGTACTATTAGTATTAATTGCTTTGCCATTGGGACTAACATCTTGGTTGATAGTATTACTAATTCATCTTTTAATTGCTTCAATAATTACAACAATAATAGATGCTATTATCACTGATTTTGCTTCTAAAGTATCAAACATTGTTTTTATTATGACTATTTTTACAATTATCACTGATTTAGGTGCAGCTCTTGGACCGATAACTGGATATATCCTTGAACATAAAATTGGCATGACAAATTTATTCTTAGCAGCCGCGTGTGTTTGCCTAATACTAAAGATTACTTGGATTTTTCCAAGTAGATATATGGAGAGGGCAACGATACTTGCACAAAATAAACAGGAAAAAAAGAGTTCTATATTTTAAAAGAGCCTGTATTTTGGTAATTTTATTGAGACTACTTACTAAATTTTTATCAGTTTGGGTATTTGTTTCTAAAGAATTTTAAAAACAATCTAAATCTAGATAAAAGTTGAACATTAATGTATTTCTATGTAAATTTTGCCTAAATTAAATACGGAATAGTTGCTATTCATTTTTTTTCTTGTTAATATAAGCACATATTTATATAAGCGAATGGTTATATAGTGGAGGAGAGTAAATATGGTAACTTCAACAATATTGATAGAAGATGTATCTGATGTACTTAAATTGTTAAGTGATAAAACTCGCTTATCAATTGTTGCAATTTTAGATCAACAAGAATGTTGTGTATGTGAGTTCGTAGAAGCATTTGATATGAGTCAACCAGCTATTAGCCAGCATTTACGTAAATTAAAAGTTGGTGGAATTCTGAATGAATCAAAAAGAGGTCAATGGGTTTACTATTCTTTAAACAAGGAATCAGGCTTCTACTCAATGATTCACAGTATTCTAGTACACACACCAGCACAAACAGAACTAATCGAAAAATTAATCAAAAACAGTCCTGTTAGACAAAAATGTTGTGAGTAAGGGGGAAATTAAGTGACAACATCAAAAAAACGATTAGGCTTTTTAAATCGATATCTTACATTATGGATATTCCTAGCCATGGGGATTGGGATTATTCTAGGTGTCTCAAATACTGGTGTAGTAGAAAGTCTTAATAAATTACAAGTTGGAACAACTTCAATACCTTTAGCTATCGGATTAATCCTAATGATGTATCCACCTTTGGCAAAGGTTCGCTATGAAGAAATAGGAAGAGTATTTAAAGATGTAAAAGTATTATTTTTATCATTAATTCAAAACTGGTTGATCGGTCCAGTTTTAATGTTTTTATTAGCAATTCTCTTTTTAAGAGATTATCCTGAATACATGGTTGGTCTAATTATGATTGGATTAGCAAGATGTATCGCGATGGTGATTGTATGGAACGATTTAGCTGATGGCGATCGTGAATATGCAGCTGGTTTAGTTGCTTTTAACTCCATTTTCCAAATGATATTTTTCTCAGTTTACGCATATTTCTTCGTAACTGTATTGCCGAAGTACTTTGGCTTAGAAGGAATGGAAATAGATATCACAATGCCAGAAGTTGCAAAATCAGTGTTCATCTACTTAGGAATTCCATTTTTAGCTGGATTCTTTACAAGGCTAATTCTTGTAAAGGCAAAAGGTAGAGAATGGTACGAAAAAGAATTCATTCCAAAAATTAGTCCAATTACATTAATCGCTTTATTATTTACAATAATTGTGATGTTCTCACTTAAGGGAGAAGTGATTGTTGAGCTTCCTTTAGATGTAGTTCGTATCGCAATTCCATTATTAATTTACTTCCTTTTAATGTTCTTCATTTCTTTCTTCTTAGGAAAAAAATCAGGTGCAAGTTATGGCGTTTCAACGACGTTAGCTTTCACAGCTGGTAGTAATAATTTTGAATTAGCAATTGCAGTAGCAGTAGGTGTTTTTGGAATTAATTCAGGAGCAGCATTTGCAGCTGTAATTGGTCCATTAGTTGAAGTGCCAGTAATGATTGCATTAGTTAATGCAGCATTATGGATGAGAAGAAAATATTTTACAAAAGAAACATCAATCTAACAAACACCAAAGGTGGAATAAATCATGACAAACAACAAAAAAACAATCTACTTCTTATGTACAGGTAACTCTTGCCGCAGCCAAATGGCAGAAGCGTGGGGTGAAAAATATTTAGGAAACGAGTGGAATGTTTTATCAGCAGGGATTGAAGCACATGGTGTAAATCCGAATGCAATTAAAGCAATGGACGAAGTAGGACTTGATATTCGTAACCAAACTTCAGACGTAATTGATATTGAAATCTTAAATAATGCAGATTTAGTAGTTACACTTTGCGGTCACGCGAACGATGTTTGTCCAGTAACACCACCACATGTAAAACGCGAGCATTGGGGATTCGATGATCCAGCTGGTCAAGAATGGACAGTATTTCAAAACGTACGTGATCAAATTGGTGATCGTATTAAAAAGTTCGCTGAAATTGGTGAGTAATCAATAATTGAACTAAATAGCCGAGGAATATTCTCGGCTATTTTCTATAGTGGGATTTTCTGAAATGAAAAAAAATCCAAATTTGATCCAGCGAGGTGTTGTTCAACTGGATTATTTGGTTATTTGGTCCAATTGTCGATCCTAATAAAAATTACAATGAGTTTGTAAGTTTAGTGTAATATGTGGGGAATGAATTTATAGCCCAAAAAGGATTAAACAGCCTTTACATTTAATATAGAAGAATATTACTTGTTCAACAAACGATAGCGTTAGTTACACAACGATGGACTGCTTCGGCAGTTTTTTTGTGCTAACTGGAATACAAGTTAAACTAGTGAAAAGGAAAAACTCTATTAGAAATTGAATAGATATTATTAATTCAATTATCTAAGGAGTGTATTACGTGCCAAAAATATTATGTGATTGTGGAGAAATTCTGAGGTATGGAGATATTCCATGTAAAATAGAATATAAATTTATATCAGATGACAAATAGGATAATTATCAAGGGCAAATAGATGCCGAGGAACTTTATTTGAATATGAAGAGCTTTTTAAAATGTCCTAAATGTAAAATGTTATGGGTTTATTGGAACGGTTTTGGTAGTGTTCCAGAAGGATATAAGCTTACAGAATAATGGCCTGCTGTGGAAGAGTTTTATATGACTAACTGGCGCGTTAGTTTAAAAGAAACAATGGTCGCTAACGCGGTCGGCTTTTTTTATCGAAGTAAATGGCAGTTAAGTTCAACATGAATTAATATTTAAAAGAATTCATGAAAAAAGATCTTCATTAGAAGATCTTTTTTCAATGTTGTTTTTATCAAGTCGCAAATTCTATTATTCATTATCGTCGTGTGGAAATTTGTGAGGACTATTAATTAGCTTCTTTAAATTCCCGCGGTAAAACACATCTTTGAACTCTTGAGGTCGAAACGGAATAATTGGTGCTAAATATGGAACGCCAACCGATCGTAATTTTGACATATAGAAAATGAGAATTACTAGCGCAATGCCTATTCCAATTAATCCTAAAAAATTGCCTGAAATTAAAAATACAAACCTCAATGTAAGAGATGCGCTACTCATCCCGCCTGTCAAAAATAATAAGTTCGTTAGAAATGAAATGCCAACAATGATTAAACTTAATGGGTGAATAAGTTTTGCTTCTATTGCTGTTGAACCAATCACTGTTGTTCCGACCAAAGAAGCAACAATGATCATGTCCACTGGAATACGAAATGATACCAAACTTAAGACATATAAAATGAATAGCAACAATGTGACTTCTAAGAAAAATGGTAAAATTGTCTTTGACTCTGAAAAGAAAAGTATGCTTCGGCAAATTTATTCGGAAACCAGTGCTGGTGAAAATTCCTAATTGCTAGATAAATACCTGGTAAGCAACTTGCCAGAAAGTAACAAAATGCCAAAACCAATCGGTTTGAAAGTCTACCAGTCTTTGAATAATATTCATTCGGTTCTTCCATATATTGGACAAACAAACAAGGTACAAGGGAAGCCATTGGTGTGCCATTCACAATAACAGCAATACGCCCTTCATACAATGCAGAAGCTACCACGTCAGGCATTTCTGTATTATAAACAAGTGGAAAGATTGTTTTTTTTCTTCCTTCCAACGCATCTTCTACCACTCTTGATTCCAAGACGTATTCAACATCAAGTAAATCAATTCGTTTTCGTACCTCATCCAAGGTTTATTTTGAATATGAAAAAATGGAACGTAAGAATGTGGATTGGAGAGGGTTAGAGTAACAGGAAATTATTATTACTGAACAACGTTAAATTAAAGCAGATGGAACCGTGAATCTATAAAAGATTCTAGCTGATCCATCTGTTTTAATTTCAATCATTTTAATTATCAGATGTAATAATTCAGGTGTTAAAGTATCAATCTTATTAAATTAAGAAAGAGCTTTTTGAAGAGTGTGGTTTTATTCACGTATATTTGAATCAAATAAATTCTCTTCCTGCAACTTTCACTTATTGAATGGCAGTATTTTCAGGCGGAATATTTATATCAAAAACATAAACTATCGACCTAGGAAGAAGATCATTATAGTCCTTTCCTTTTCCCTTGAGCTCAGCAAAACATAAACAGACAAACGCTTAAGCTCTATCGGTTACTCATTATCCATTAGTGAAACCTACGATTTGGTTAATTAATTGGAAAAAAATGGTTAGGCGCAGTCGTTTCTCTTTGTGTTATTTTTAATCATAGAGACTCAATTGTATTATTTCGAGTGAGGTTTTCTTTAGTAAAATAAGAACCAAAAATTCATATTTGTGGGATAAAGTGAGGTGTTCACCATGCTTGAGGGACAAATAATCAAATTCTATCGTGAACGTCAGAGCATGATGCAGAAGGATTTAGGAATTGGAATCTGTTCGAGTACACATATTAGCAAAATTGAACGAGGATTAACAGAAGTTTCTAAAGAAACGATAAACTTTCTGTCAAAGCGCCTTTGTATTGATATGGAAACAGAAATTAAAACTTACATTGGCCTAGATTCCCTTTTAAAAAAATGGCATGAATCGATCATTTTAAAATTGAAAAGAAAGGCTAAGAGAATTAAGAAACAATTAGAGGCTATTGCTCTTCTACAAATGCCGCTTATTTATCGTTCCTATAAGCTCATACTTACAAGATATTATTTATTGATAGGGCAGGGGCATCACGCTAAATCTCTAATTGCTGAAATGGACAAATGGTCTAATCTTTCACCATATGAAAAAAACATGCTTCTTCACATTAAAGGGATCAATGCATTGATAAATAAGGAATATTATAAGGCAATTTCATATTTTCAAGGAATCGATATAACTTATTACAACAACCAAGAGTACTATTATCATTTGGCTTTTGCTTATCATTCTCTGAATTCACGAGTATTGGCTTATTATTTTGCCGAAAAGTCACTGCGCTTTTTCACCGAAGTGCGCAGTCTTACGCGAATGATTGAAGCAGAAATGCTTATGCTGGTCCAAGTAGAGCGGGACGAGTTTTACGATCCAAAAGATACGGAATATCAAAGATTAATCGAGATGACCGAAAACATTGGATTAGACCATCAAAGAGCAATGCTGACACACAATCTTGCATACCAGAAAGTTCGCCAAGGAAATTATGATAAAGCTTGTGAATATTATAAACAATCTATGGACATAAAAGACCCCCATACAGCCCTTCATATAGCCTCTCTGGAAGGCTATATAAATGCATTAACGAAACAAGGAACGAAATCAACCGAAGAATTGCTCCAATTGGTGGAAAAGGGTATTGCTCTTTCTGAAGAAATAACCGATCCAATCTATATACATTTCTTCTATTTACATAAATATAATCTTCAAAACGAAAAAGAGCTTTATTACCATTACCTTGAAAAAGAAGCATTTCCTTATTATCTGAAAATGGCACATGTTCGCTTATTGGAACATTATGCGATAAAGTTGTTCGACTATCATATGGAAAAAAGCAATGTCGAAGAAGCAAATCAATACGCAGCGTATCTCGTGGAAAAATACCGTAGAAACGATAAATTTGCTTGATTTTACCTTATCATGAGAGTTGATTGTATCTTAGGCACTTTTCTCCTTCGGGAAATTGAGGGAAATGGGAAACCTAGTTAAATGATTCACGTAAGGAATCATTTAACTCCACAGACGGTAGCACTGAGGAACTCTATCCCTCCCCATGGAAAGTAAGTGCCTGTAGCTGAAATCGACGGACAAAATTTATAGTCAAAAACAATTATCAATGCAAAAAAATCCTAAAGAAAAACGGAAGAGTTCACTTCATTAAACGGAACCTAAAGATTTAAAAATATGTGGTAACAACACCTATACATTTGTTTATGGGGAGAAGATGTTTTTCAAGAGGAAAAAAGCATCCTCTCTTCTTTTTTATACTTTCCAATGCTCCGTATCTACACTTCTTATCCCCGTCACACAATACCTTAATTGTCAACAAATTGATTTATAACCCCAAGTCAATCTATTGAATTATAACCATAAGTCAAAATCTATTTTAATAGTACGATTAATATAGATTTGCATTGTCATAATTTGTCATAATATTAAAAAATATTAAAAAGTTGTAATAAAGCAGGTCGTGCCCCCCCTTAAAACCCCATTTGTCATGCTAGTCTAGCAAATATATAATTCTGTTAAAATTCAATATTACCTATTCGTTTAATCCACAGCCAGAAACAACATAACTTTAATACAGAATCGGTAATTGGTTTAGGAGGTGACCCGTTCATCTTGTTAGCAATCTCTTAATTTACCCTATTCAACTATGAATCATACAGTAGGATATTTCTTAACATTTGTATCTTAATTTATATCCTACTAGGGGGATGTTTGGTAAAAAAAGAAATTGAAGACTTACTAGCTGTAACATTATCCACGGCTATCGATGCTTTACAAATTGATGAACATGCAGTTAATGATGTAAGACTCATCGAAAAACCTATTTTATAAGTAAATGGGTCAAGCAGTTAAGGGAAAGGAGAGAAAAAGATTTTTTATGTAAATTCAATCTAAATATGGAGGTATTAAACATGAAAAAAATCACCAAAAAATTGCTTGCATTGTCGACAACTTTCATACTTACCGTAAGTTCATTTGCTGCACCAGCTGGAAATTATGTTAAGGCTGCTTATGCAAAGGACAATATTGAGACAAGCTATAACCAGGAAGCTAAAGCAGTAATAGAGAATAAAATAAGTGCAGAACTTATAAAAGAATTTGTAAATAACTCTCAAACTACCTTTCTTGTAAAATTTAAGGATCAGGTAGATGCAGTAAAGGTCGCTAATGAAGCTAAGGCTAAGAATAAGCAACTATCAAATGTAAAAAAAGAGTTAGTAGTTCGTTCATCAATCGTTTCTGAATTAAAAATTAAATCTGATTCAACACAGAGAAATTTAAAGAAGTATATAGAAAAAGAAAAGAGTAACGGAAATGTAAAGGATTATAATTCATTTTATATCGTAAATGGTATGGCAGTTACAGCAACAGAGGAAGTTATGAGAAACATAGCGGCTATGCCGGAGGTTGAAAGTATAGAACCTAATGGAATTACAAAGTTAATTGAGCCTGCAAAAACTACTGTAGCTGCTGTTCCAGCGGCTAATAATATAGAATGGAACCTTGAAAAAATTGGAGCGCCAGATGTTTGGGGTTTAGGAATTGATGGAACAGGAATAGTTGTTGGTAGCATAGATACAGGAGTTCAGTGGGATCACCCTGCATTAAAGACAAAATATAGAGGATATGACCCAGCTAATCCAGATAATCCAAATAATGAATACAATTGGTTTGATGCAACTGCAAATAATGGTTCAGCACCATACGATGATGTTGGTCATGGAACCCATACAGTAGGTACTATGGTTGGTTCAGAACCAAATGGTACAAATAAGATCGGCGTTGCACCAGGAGCAAAGTGGATAGCTGTTAAGGCGTTTACTGAAGATGGCGGAACAGATGCTGATATAATAGAAGCTGGTGAATGGATGCTTGCTCCTAAAGATAGTATTGGAGTACCACATCCAGAAATGGCTCCTGATGTTATTAATAACTCATGGGGAGGCGCTCCTGGAGTAGATGATTGGTATAAAACTATAATAACAAACTGGAGAGCAGCAGATATATTCCCAGAATTTTCAGCAGGAAATACAACCCCTTACAATCCTGGTGGACCAGGATCAGTTGCTAATCCTGCAAACTATCCAGAATCCTTTGCAACAGGAGCAACTGACATAAACAACAAGTTAGCCAATTTCTCATTAAGGGGTCCATCACCATATGGTGGAATACAAAAGCCAGAAGTTTCAGCACCTGGAGTTAATATAAGATCCTCAGTTCCAGGAAGTGAATATGAAGGTGGATGGAATGGAACCTCCATGGCAGGTCCACATACATCAGGACTTGTAGCATTATTACTTCAAGCCAATTCATCTTTAACAGTTAATGAAATGGAAGAAATAATAAAGGAAACAGCAACTCCTTGTACTGACTCTCAATATCCTGAAACCCCTAACAATGGATATGGATATGGTGTTATTAATGCATTTAAGGCTGTAACATCAGTTATGACAGGAATATCTGAGATTAAAGGCCAAGTATCAGAAAATGCCGAGGATACAGTTCTACCAACATTTAACCATATACCTGTTAAAGAGATATTCGAAGGATTGGAACAAAAAGTAAAAATAGATGTACAGGATAATGTAAGCGTTGAGACAGTTGAGCTTCAATATAAAAATAATCCATCGGATGAGTGGACAACCGTTGCAGCTGAAAGGAAGAGTGGGGACTACAAGTCAGGAAGCTATGAAGTTGTAATTCCAGCTGATAGAGTAGTAGCAGAATCAAATCTATCTTACAGATGGAGAATAGTTGACTTTGGAAAGAACGAGATTACAAGTGATATCTATACAATACTTGTTAAACCTGCAATTACAATAGGATACTTTAATGATTTTGAAACAGAAATGACAGGATGGGAAAACTACTTGGAGGCTCCATTTAAGGATCAATGGAAGTGGGGAAAACCAATAACAGGACCTAATGCACCAGCCTCGGGAGAGAAGGTTTTAGCTACTAATCTTGAAGGAACTTATTCAGAAAATGAAATAATGCTAATAAAATCACCCCCTATTGTCCTGCCAAAAGGAAGTGCTTATTTACAGTTTAAAAATTGGTATGATGTAGAAGAAAATATTGACCGTGCATTTGTTCTAGTTAAAGGTGACGAGGATGAGAATTGGTATATATTAGCATCATATGGAGGCACTAAGACAGAAGGATATTCAAATGAGGAAATAGATCTAAGCGAATACGCAGGAAAGAAAATAAATATCGCATTTGCCTTTATATCTAATGAATCCAATAATAAGCAGGGATGGTTTATAGATGATGTTAGACTAACAAACCAATCTGTAGCACCAGGTGGCACATCAGCTTTAAGCAGCAGACCTAAAGAACAGTTTAGATTAACAAGCCAATCTGTAGCATCAGGTGCAACATCTGCTTTAATCAACAGCCCAAAAGAACAAGAAATAAATTCTGTAGAGACAAATGCTAATTTAGCAGTAATTCCACTATCAGCTACAGTATCTATTCTTGAAAATGGTCGTTCAACAAAAACAAATCCGCAAGACGGATCATATAGTTTTAAGGTTAAAGAAGGTGAGTATACATTAAGAGCTGAAAAGTATGGATACTATCCACGCGATAAGAAGGTTCAAGTAGCAGCTAACCAAGTTCTTGAAAATACAAACATTACATTGGTTCCAATGTCTAAGGGAACATTAACAGGTAAAATCACTAATTCACAAACAGGAAATCCTGTGAAAAACGCTAAAGTTTACCTAATTGAGGATGCAGCAGTAGCACCAGTTACAACTGATGCAGAGGGTAATTACTCAATAGCTGGATATGAAGGTAACTATACAGTACAGGTTATAGCAGAGAACTATTTTGATGAGAGATTTACTGTAGATATTACAAAAAATGAAAATGTTACACATGATCTTCAGCTAAAACCATTTATAAATTTTTCAGGAGAGATAGGCTATGATGATGGAACACCAGAATATTCAGTGGGTCAATGGGAAGCAGGAGGCGGCTATGCAGTAAGAATGTCACTTCCGGAGGGACAGACCTCGGCAATAGTAACCTCTGGAATATTTATGTTTGATCCAACATCAGGTGGAACTACATTTAAGGTGGCAGTTTATGACGCAAGTGGAAAAGATGGCACCCCTGGAAAAATGATAGCAGGGCCATTCAATGGAAATGCTATTAGAGAAGCAGGGAAATGGACAGTCGTTGATTTATCCGCGCAACAAATAGTTGTAACAGGCGATTTTTATATGGTTTTAATACAGGATAAGATGGCTCCTGTAAGTCCACTAATTTCATTGGATAAAAATTCAATAGCAGCACAAAGATCATGGCAGTTTGTAAAAGGTGGCCCATTCACTTTAGCAAATAAAGATTTTGGAAATATGATGATTAGAGCAACAGTTAAGCTTGGGGCACTAGCTCCAGTTATAACCTCACCAGTGGACAACTCATATTTAAATAATCAAAACGCAACAATAAAAGGTATGGCAGCTCCAGGAATGGACGTTCATATATTTAGCGGTGATAAGGATATAGCAAATGGAAAGACAAATGATGATGGAAGTTTCTTAATTGATGCTGTACTTCAAGAAGGAGTTAATATTCTGAAGGCAAAAACTATTACAGGAATCGGATCTACTCCTTATTCGAAGGAATTAAAGGTTATATTAGACAAGGTAGCACCAGTTGTAGAAATTACAAGCCCACAAAATAACGCTAATATAAATGATCAGGTTATAACTGTAACAGGAGCAGCTAAAGATGATTATTTAGATTATGTTGAAGTTAACGGAACAAAGACAGACATAGATTCAAATGGAAATTGGACAGCAAAGATTATGTCCAAGGAAGGGGAAAATGTAATAAATGTTGTTGCTAGAGACAAGGCAGGAAATGAAACTGCTAAGAGCATAACAGTTAATGTAAAATACTCAATACGTGAAATTAAAAATATAATGCCATCGAGTGATGTAATAATAAAGGCAGATCAAAAATTAAAGGTTGAGTTCGACAGTGAGACTGGATTAAAAAAGGCAGTATTTACAATTAACGCTCCAATTAATGGCATAACAAGTGCAGTATCTGTGCCAATAGCAAGTTTAAGCACCTTTGAAGTAGTTATGACCGAAGTAAAAGATGCAAATGGAAATGGTACTGGACACTATGAGGGCTACTGGACAGCAACTAAGAAGCTTACATTAAACGGTGCACAAATAGTGGTAAAAGTAGAAGATATTTATGGAAATTCATTAAGTTCCACGGCAGCAGGAAAGCTATATGTGAATTCCAAACCAATTAAGAAATAATTATGAAAAAATGTCAGGTATTTTGCCTGGCACTATAACCAAGAACCGGTGACGCTTCATTATGACGTTGCTGGTTTTTTACACTTTTATAACTCTATTCTTTAGGAATAAGCAAAGAAACAGGGCTAGAGAAGGGATTTTTGAATTGGGAGTTGACCAGGCATTTGTCATAAGCGTTGACAAAATCAAGCGCGGCTTTCAATTAATCATAAAATTACATTAAAAATTAAGGATATTCACTTTCTTGTTCATTAAACTGCAACATGTGCAAAAGTAGCAAATCGTCAACTAATTGGAAGTCACATCAGGATTGAATTCTTACTGAGTGTTATTAAAATGGAGGGATATCGGGATGGCAACTTTATTACAACAGATATCAAAAGAGATAGAGGAAAAGAGATATGAATTAGTTGATATTAATAAACGGTATGGATTTCTTCATTACAAAACCATTCAATGTAGTCAAGAATTAGACAATTTATTAAATCAGTTATTCAAAGTAAGGTATGTTGGTTGAAGTACAAACCCATCTTATATAAAGGTTATAATGGGGGGCCAATGACTGAAGCAATGTATTATGTAAGAGGACTCTTTGAACTATACAGGGAATAACTAATACGAACGAGCGAGCGTATTAGTTGTACAACAAGAAGGCTGCATTAGTAGCCTTTTTAATATGCAATAAATTGATTATGGTTTTGAATTAAAAAATTAATTAACTCGATATATAGTTAAATGAGTTTTTCTATTTCGAATAAAAGTATTGTGATAATGTAGGCTTGTATGCAAAAGATTAATTGTTCAAGGAATTTGAATGAAAGGATAAATGGATTTAATGAAAAAAATAAAATTATTACTGATATCCATCATTTCATTTAGTGTACTATTTATGATTTCTCCCTACAAACCAGGGACTATTATGTACTACACTTGACTTTGGGAGTACAAAGTAGATGAATTTGATACTTATTAGAATGATTTCCACACTATAGCGAATGTCGCCTATCGAGAATTTAATAAAAAATCCTAAAAAGAATATTTTTTGTATGTAGATTATGATCTTAACGAAATAATAGATGCTAATTTAATAGATATGACTAGAGATAATAGTGAGATAAAGATGAGTCGAAAAGAACAAAAATCTCTAGACAAAATTGTAGCAAAAGCTTTTCATCAAGGGGATATGGCATATTTATCTTTAATTAGAGTGTATAAAAATCAGGTAGAATTCGAAATCGAAAATGGTCAATATTCTTTGATATATAGAAAAGATGATCATAAACCTAAATTTGTTAATACCTCGTATACAAAAGGTACTTTTAAGACAAAGAAGATTTCAAATCATTGGTTCCATGCTAGATTCGTAGTAGATTAAAAGAAGGCTGGATTTTTCATTTTTGCAAAAAAACAAATGATTTTCCTTATTGAACTAACTGGCACGTTAGTTGCACAACGATCGAACTGCAGTGGTCTTATCGATAATTCAAAAAAATTATAATTTACTTAATAACTTATTTTTACATTTAAGGTGTTCCTGTTGGAAATAATCACATGGGGTGAAATATGTCAGATCAAAAAGTAAGTATAGACTTTAACAAAATTAAAGATAATTCGGAAACTAAAATTATAAAATCTGGTGGTAAGGTAAATCGAGATTTGCCAATTCTTGACTACGCAGGAACACGAAATATTAACGAACTTATTTATAGAGTAACAATAATGGCGGGGATGATTTATATTGCTTTTGAGGCACCCACAAAAGATATAAAGGATTGGATTAAAAAACAAGGTCTATATGATTATGTTTCTGAGTGGGAAAAAAGTATTTTAAACAAAAGTGAAGTTTATGTAACTAGTACAGAGAAACTTCAATTAAAATGGTATGTTGAAAGTCTTTGGACACTAGTATGGATTTTAGGTATCAACAATGACTATAACTATAAAGAACCAGTTGGTGATAACTTAATTCAGATGGTTCCGGATATCAAAAAGAATGAAAATTTTAATGTTTTAGAAAGCTCGATTAGATTAAAACCAGAAAACGAAATTTATGAAATGACTGATTTATATTATAGGACACACTGGTACGTAGTTGATTCACGTTTACGAGGGATGTTATTAAACTCATTTAATGAAGGATTAGTATTAGAGAGAAGAAAGGCCTTAGAATGGGTTATTAATCCAAGTGTAGATTGGGATGCAGTTGATTTAAGTACATAAATTGTTCAGGTACTAAAGTTCTTATTCAACTAACGAGCGCGTTAGTTATATTTAGATGAAACAATGAATCTAAATTAAAAAGCAGAATAAAAAAGAATGATATTCTGTAAAAATGGAGGTACAGTGAATATGTTGAAAAGAATTATTGTCGCTTCCGTAGCTGCAATCATATTTTCTTTAATATTTTCATTTCTAGATTACGTTCCCGTTTCTCAAAGAATAAATGGTACCTATTATTTTGGCTTCTTCGAGACATTTATTATTATTTTAATTTATTCATCACCAATTTATTTTGTAGCAGGTATTCCATTATCTATTGGGATTGAGTATTGGCATCAGAAATATAGTTTTAATTCAAAATACACTTCGTACATTGTTAAAGTTGGAATGTATTCAATAGTCGGTATGATTGTTGGAGCACTTTTTTATATCTTAATTTCACAGGGTGTTTCAAAGATCTTGTATAGTCAAGTATTTGAATATATTCTACTTGGTTTAATCGCATCAAATGTTTTTTATCATTTACTTTTGCTGATGAATATAAATCATGGAACAAAGGATTCTGAAATTACTTCAGTCAAATAACGATTTGTTTTTATAACAGGACAATTACTCTTTAATTTGTCTTAGGCTTGTTTCACTAACTGGCGCGATACTTCCATAAGGAGTATCGTTTTTTTTTACTACTAAAGTAGTCAAGATAACTCAAGGAGGGATTTTCATATCTTCATTGAATTAACCTATTATAAAAATTTGTACATAAATTTATATACGGGAGGTTCAGCATGGGACGATTGAAATATGAAGATTGGGAACAAAAGTGGAAAGAACTTTGTGATAAATTAGAAGAAAAGGGATATAACAGTTTAACTCCTGATGAAAGAATATGGTACAACACTAGAAGTGTGATTGATGCGATTAATAGTGGCGGAATAGGAAGTTATTATATAAATAAATGGTTTGAAAATATGAATGACACATTTGAGGATTTAAAAAAACTTGAGGCTGATAAAGTTATTGAGATGTTAATACAAATTAACGAGTTTTTACCTGAAGGAACTCATCTAAAGGATATAGATGAAATTAGTGATATTTTTGCTGAATTAGGCGACCAATCTGAAGAGTTTCTTGAGTTCTTAGACGAGACGAATGAAAAATTTGAAGAAGATATTGAAGAAGAACTAGAAGCGAAATTAGACGAAGTAGTAAAACGCTTAATTAACTAACTGGCGCTATAGTTGAAGATCATAGACTCATAATCGAAGATTTTTATTGAAGTAGATAACAGATTTGGTAAACAAGAGAATGTATAAATAAAATGTTAAAATATTTTCTTAAGGTGGTATTTACATGTTAGAAACGATAGTTTTTTACGGGGTTATTGCACTTATCATTCTAATTGGGTCCCTTCTTTTCAATAAAGGAGAAAAATTAGAAGAGAAAGATAAGAAATTATCATATATATTCATTAGTCTAGCGATAAACGTATATGCCATTCCTATTTCCCTATTTATTGGTGGGATGGCAACTGACTCACCTGATAGTACTATGTCAGACTTTTGCTTAGGATTTTTATTTGTACAAGGAATTCCGTTACTCTCACTTATGGTTTCTATCATCTATTTTTTTTATAACAGAAAAGATATAAAGAACAGTTAGATATGATGTGAAACCCTATTAAATTAGCATTTGTTGTACAACTAAATGGCGCATTAGTTACATAAGCAAAAAAAGCTTGTATGGTAAATGGCCTTTCATTTCCATACAAGCTTTTATCTATAGAGTAAGTTGTACTTTGATATTATCCACTTTAGGTAGATAGGTATAAAAGAGAGCTGTTCCTTTTATTTAAAGCCAGAATGGTAAAAATCTACTATCATTTTCAAATCATAAAATTGCTTATCTCGTTAAAATCCAGAGTGCGGCACCAAACATCATCGCACCTGATATGCGATCAATATGTGCTTTGGATTTAGAAGAGGAAAATAGTTTTCTTGCAATCTCAGCCATTAAACCGTAGCTGGATACAACTACACTCATCACGATAATAATAATCAAACATAATATTGTGTAGGTATTCAAAGTTATACCAGATACATCAATTACACCAGGAAGAAGCGCCATGTAGAAAACGATTGCAATTGGATTTGAGAGGGTCATTGCGAGTCCAAGACCGATTTCAGCAACGAAGTCGACAGATTTTGTTTTCACGTTTTCATCAAATACTTGCCCTGCCTTTCGCCATTTTTTGATACCTAGCCAAACAAGATAAGTAGCACCTAAATATTTTAACATCTCAAACATCGGACCGAGTGCTTCTACAAGGGCTGTGAGTCCAATAACTGCTCCCGTGAGCATTAGCAATTTACCTAGTATTATCCCAATGGAGAGTGGAATACTAGATAAAATTCCACTAGAAAGAGACCTTGAAATTAGTCCAGCTATTTCTGGACCTGGTGCAGCTGCAGATGCAGCAAAGGCCAACATAAAAACTGTGTATTCGGTCATATTGATGCTCCTTTTTTGTGTACTTTTCAATAATTTGAAAATATAACTATTAACGATTCGCTGTTTAATTGATTTATCCCGTCTAACACAAAGCAACTACTCTTTATTAATCGAATTATATTAAAGTAGGGGTATAACAGTATAATTGCTTATATAACAGTTGGATGATATGCGATGGATTATTACTCAATTATGCGATCACGATTGTTAAAATCGATTTTTGTCACGAGGCAGCCACCGAATATATAAAATGTCATTCAAAGGTAGGAAGAAATATTCGTACGCTACAGAGAGATTTTGATAGATGGTTATATGATAGACAAAACAATCATCCTTATTGGGAAGAATTTGAAGAAGATGATGGAACTAAACACATTGTTGTTCGTTTCAATGAAGATGCATATGTTTACTGGTTAAATAATGTAAGGTTCAACAAAGGGAAGCAAGTTGCAAAGTTAATTAAGAAACCTTATAAAACACTACAAAAGGTTATAAATTTTTAAATTTCTAATTAAACTAACTGGCGCGATAGTTGAATAAAATTAGGCAAACATAAAAGAAAATATAGGGGATGATGAAGATTTTTTTTAATGATATTTGGAACCCCAAACCAAAAGAAATAAGAGAATGGGCTTACAGTAATGAAAATGTCTCAATCCTTTTGCAAACCACTACATGCAAAAGACTATTAAGGTAGTAAAGATAATTCATGACAGAAAATTAAAGTCGCAAATAGGTTTCTTTAAGTGTGAATGTGGATTTGAATTTACAAGACTCCACGGAGAAAATCTAGAGTTATATCAGATAAGATCCGTTAAGAATTGGGAAGATTCCTTTGAGAACATGTATAATTCGGAGGGGAATTTATATATACCTCAATTATCTGAAAAAGAAATAATAAATTATAAGAAAAAGTATGGTTATTATAAAGTTGGAAGAAATAATGCAAAACCAAAGAGATTACTAGTTTACGAGTATCGTATAAAATGGTTAAATTTAATGGACATAAATAAGGACTTTTCAAAAGATAAATTAAAATCAATTGATGGAAAAGTCTATGCATATTTGAAACGACATGATAACGAATGGTTCACGAAAAACTCTCCTAATATAAAGAACGTAGGTAGGAAAAATGTTGATTGGGAAGAAAGGGATGAAGTACTGTTAAAAGAGGTAATCGAAGCTAGGAAAATTATTTTAAATAAGGAAAAGCCCACTAGAATGACATTAATATGTATTGCTAGAGAAACTAGTAATCTCCATAATTTCTCTTCGAAGTATTTGAATCGTTTACCAAAAACTGAACAGTATCTTAATAGTATTATCGAAACTACTGAAGAGTTTCAATTGAGGAGATTAAATCTTGTAATTCAAGAATTCGTTTCTAAAGGTGAAACTATAACAAAGTGGAAATTAATGAAAGCTGCAATGCTTACTAATGATTCCTCCAATAAAGTAAAGGATGTAGTAGAAGAAGTGTTAAATGGTGAATATCAAATTGTTCATACTTAACAAAAGATAAATGGTTTGTGTACAACTTTTTTATTCAAAGTTTAATTGAAATAGATTAATGATTCTGTTAAAGTGTGTAACTTTTTTAGAAAAATTTAATTGCATTCTTAAAAATTGCAAGGGTTTACGTAATAATTGGTGTACATCTTTTTTATTCCTGCACACGATAACAAAACCAATATGGGAGTTGGATTAAATGATGAATTTCGAAAATGAAAATATTCCCACTAAAGAAGATTTTCATGTAAGTGAAATTGATGAGCGTGTAGTCATTAGAAAACCAATTAAGGCTTAAAAATATAAAAGAGGCTATTAGTAAATTAATTTATACTATAGCCTCTTTTTTTATTATTTACAATTAAACGAAATTAGCCTTTTTCAACAATCTGACGATCCTCTTTTTTCTTCCAAAGTTCCCCAGGCCAAAAAGCAAATCTTCCTAACACGGTAGTAATTGCAGGAACTAGGAGGGGACGGACAATAAATGTATCTATTAAAACACCCACGCAAGTAACGATTCCAAACTGTACTAAAACTTGTATTGGCAATGTTGCAAGTACCAAGAATGTTCCAGCTAATATTAATCCAGCCGATGATATGACTGAACCAGTTTTGGAAACCCCGTTAGCAATCGCGTCAATATGGTTTTGTTTTCTTTTATTTTTCCATATCTCAGATACCATAAAAATATTATAATCTTCGCCTAAGGCAACTAAAAATACAAATGAATATAAAGGAATTGACCCTTGGATTGCTGGTACATTTAGACCGTAATGTAGAATAAGCCAACCTGCACCTAATGCTGAGAAATACGATAAAATGACAGTTAATACTAGATAAACCATTGCCGTTATAGAACGTAAATAGAATAGTAATAGCAATGAAATTAATCCAATCATGACTGGAATAATTATTTTTTGATCTCTTTCTGTTGTATTTTTCGTATCTAAATTTGTAACGGTTTCTCCACCTAGCCAATATTTTTGACTCGAAATATTGTATTTAGTTAGCGTATTTTTTAAATATTTTTCAAGTTGCGGTATGCGTTCCATGCCCTTATTAGAATAAGGATTATCTACTAGTGAAACCTCATATAGTTGTAGGCTATTCTTATTTTTACCTACTTGAGGACCAGATACATTCTTAATATAGGAAAGCTTTTCGAGCTCTTTTTTCAAAGGAATATTTTTATTTTCTGTATCAACAACAATTTTAACAGGTGCTAATAAACCAGATGAATAGTGATCCGAAATTAACTCAAATCCTTCTCGAGATGGCATGTCTTTAGGGAAAGACTCTAACAAATCATAAGTGTACTGAATTTTGGGTACAAAGAAAGTTAACCCACCTAAAAGTACGACTGAAACAAGTATGACCCTCCATGGTTTACGTGTAACTAAAGTTCCAATTTTTTGATTAAGGCTCACTTTTGATTTTTTACTTTTCAAAGGTCTGCCTTTTTTATTTGCTCGTTTAATTTCCATTTCTGTAGTTCTTGGTATAAATGGAAAAAACGAGATTCTTCCTAAAATAACAAGGATAGCGGGAAGAAGAGTAATGGCTGCAATTCCCATGATCAGAACAGCCAAGCTAAATGGAATAGCGAAACGGTGAAATGCACCGTACTCAGCAAGTAGTAATGTTGCCAAACCTAACACAACTGTTAGTGCACTCATTGATATTGCACCACTTGAATCTTTTATTGCAAGTTGTAATGATGTAAATTTACTTTCTTCAATCAGTAAGTATTCACGGTACCGAGAAATTAAGAATAAACAATAATCTGTTCCAGCACCGAATAAAAGGACGGTCATGATGGAAACTGCCTGTGAATCAACTGTAATGAGTCCTTTATCTCCTAAAATTCCTAATAATGGACTGATGACTCCATAAGAAAAACCAACAACTATTAATGGAACAATCGCCATGATAGGTGAGCGGTATAGAAGAATTAAAAATACCAATACAAGTAATACAGTAGATATTAATAATTTAACATCAGCCTGAGAGAAAAGGCTAACGGCATCTGTTTGAATACCAACAGGTCCTGAAAAGCGAACATGTAACCCAGGATCATCAAGTTTATTATCAAACGGTTTTTCTCCGCTAGTGGGATTTACTAACGATTTAATCTTCTTTAAGTTATTTTGTAATGTCTTATCTTCTGCTTTTTCATCAAAGAATATTGGTGTAATGAGAGTCGTACCATCTTTTGATACACTTTGGGTCAGCGCAGGCTTTGGCAACGTATCAAAGGGTGGTAGAGATTTCTGTTGATCTAATGTATTCTTTCTTATCTCCTTATATAGTGATTGAATTGTTTGGTAATCTTCATTATTTAATCCCTTATCCCTGTGCCAAACAATTAATAAAGGAATACCAGATTCATTAGGAAATTCTTTCTTTATTATTTCATCAGTTTTTTGTGACATAGAGGATTTAGGTAAGTTGTCTGCTTTATTATTTACTACTTCATTTACAGATGGAAATGAAATAGATAAAAACAGCGTTAATAATACCCAAAGAATAATAGTTAGCCATCTAGTTTTTTGTCCTCCAACCATTTTCCCCCATGAATTAAATGGGTGTTTTTTCATTAATAGATCCACCTTTCTATTGTTATGTAACGTTCTTATTAATTATATATACTGGTCAGTTAATTAATCAAGAACTTTAATATGATATAATTAAGCTAATTAATTAGTTAGGAGAGAAGTACCTTGCGACAATCTAATCGACCATTAGGGCGACCTCATATGAGCAATCAAAAAAAACCTACTAAAGTAATTATTTTAGAGAATGCAGTAAAGCTTTTTCTAAAAAGAGGATACCAACTCGTCTCAATGGATGATGTTGCGAAAGAATGTGACGTGACGAAAGCGACGGTATATTATTATTACTCAACAAAGGCTGAACTTTTCACCGATGCAATGGTGCAAATGATGATCAGAATAAGTGACCGAATTAAAGAAATCTTATCGATAGAAAGACCATTAAAAGATAATTTATTAGAAATTGTAAAAATTCATTTACAAGCCACTTTTGATATTGACCTGAAAACGTTTATAAAAGATGCAAAAGTTTCATTAACAGATGAGCAAATGATTCAGATGAATGTAGCAGAAGAGAAAATGTATGAAGTGATTGAAATTGCAATTGAAAATGCTATGAATAAAGGTGAAATTCCACAGGGAAATTCAAAATTCGCAACTCATGCGTTCTTTGCAATTTTAAAAGTAGGAAATGTTAGAGATATGAATAATCATTCGATCATCAATTCAATAGATGAAATGGCAAATGAAATCGTGAACTTTTTTTGGAGAGGTTTAAGTGTGTAAACCAACCTATAAAAATTAGTGCTAGCAGTTACTAAATTAAAAACTATGGTGAAATAAAATTAATAGATAGATATAAATCAGACTAGGGACAATGAAATTAATAAATGAACTAAGAATAATTGTCTCAATTAAAACTTAATAACTTAGAAAAAGAGGCTATCAGTAAACATTCGTTTACCATAGCCTCTTTTTATTTACACTATTGAATCTATCTTTGGGCACTTCAACAATTATTGGTAAAGATGTGTCTTTAACAGGATGGAGTGATATGGATATTATTCAACATCCGAATTAACAATATGCACATCAAACGTCGGTTCAATCGTCATGCGAGGATAGTCTTTGCGCCAGTCATTTATGCTTTAGCAAAAACAGCTCATTGGGAAGTTGTCTTGTGTCAGGCTCTTCTGCAATTATTATTAATTTGGATCTACTTTAAAGGATTAAACTTTTTTCCTGAAAAAGATGTCATTGATATTTATTTAATAATGGGGAGATGGTCTTCATTTGTCATTTTGACCCCATTTATAATCAATCTTGTTACGTTATTTGCACTTAATATTCGATTGCATACAGAAGTCATAATTTCTAAATTTTTGCCGCGGACTCCCTATTGGTCAATCATGATCCTGTTACTTTTTATTTCAATTTATAGAGCGATAAAAGGTTTAGGCACGATTTTACGATCCTTGGTATTCATTTTCTTAATCGTTATTCCTTTAGTGTTACTTAATATTTTTACTTCTGTTGTCAATTTTGATGTCCATAATGTTCCGCCAAGCTTGCATTTACCTCACAAGTTTTTGTTTAATATTAAATTTCTCTACCTTTTAGGCTTTTCGTCATTTATATTTTTGGGTTTTATTTCATCCAACACAAAATTAAAGTTCCGGCATCTCTTTGTTCCGTGGGTTAGTATAACGTTGTTCTTTTTAACTGTAGTTTATATACCACTATTTATATTTGGACAAGAAGCGGTTGTTACGTTGACCAACCCTTTTGTCGAAGCTATGGACTCAGTAGACATAAGTTGGTTTTCATTCAACAGACAAGCGATATTCTTTGGGGTATCTTTAGTGGGTTTAGTAATACTGACTAATTCTGTTTTGCTATGGATGATTGGACGAATCATACAGAAAATTTTTAAACGCCAGACTGCGGAATTATCTTACTGGATGATTGCAATCTCAATTATCGCATTTATTTTATCAATATTTATTCCAAACAAATCTTTGATTGAAAAATACTTTTTGTGGAGTACAAGTGCTCAAGCTTTTTTTATTATTGTTATTCCACTTACTATATTTATATATGGTTTCTTAGCGAAAAGAGGCGTGTTCGGTTATGAAAAATAATAAAATATTTAAATTATTGATTATGATCATGTCAACAATTTTTCTCTGTGGATGCTGGGATATTAAAGATATAAATAAGCGCTCCCTTCCCTTGGTTATGGGGATCTCTAAGGAAGTTGGTGAAGAATATAAATTAACCTTACAAATTCCTATACTAGAAAATGAGAATCAAATATCAAAAGTCGTAACAGGTAAAGGCAATACCGTTGCAAGTATACTTGGACAAATTCGTACGAACTCTGAAGATGCCGTTGATTACTCACAAATTAGATTGATCGTTATACAAAGTAATTTAGCATAAAGTGAAAAGGAATTTAAGGAGCTAATAAAGTTCTTAATGGTTTCAAAAGAAATTCCGTCAAGAGCGTTAGTAGCCATTACAGATGAGAGTGTAGAGAAGGTATTAGCAAACATAAACGAAAAATTAGGTGTCCAAGCTACTTCGATATATGATTTTTTTAATAAAGGTGGAGGTTGGGCACCGGAGATGTTTAGTATCCCTATTTGGGAAGTCTATCGAAGTACATTTTTATATACTAAAGATATAGCTGTTCCGGTTGTTCGTTCTGGCAAAGATACAGTATTAATCTTTGAAGGTTCTGATATTTTGAAGAAAGGAAGCATTATTGAAAGAATCAGCCCGCATGAAAGTCAATTAATCAAAGTGTTCCAAAACAAAAATGAAAAAGGAAAAATAGAAAGTTTAGGATTTGCTAGTATTATGGTAACCAACAGTACAATCCAAAATAAAACTTCGATGAAAAATAAAAAGCCGTTTTTGTCTAGCGACTTAAAATTAAAAATGTATATTTTAGAAAGAGAGGAGGGAATTACAGACAAAAGAATTAGAAAAGAACTTGAAATGCTTATTGAAAAGAGAGTTTACAATATACTTAAAAAAACACAGGGAAGGAACACAGATATATTTGGATTTGGCCAACAATTTCAACATATGCTTTCTTACAATGAATTAAAAAATTGGCGGAATGAATATTATCCCAAACTGAAAGTGATTTTTAAAGTTCGTGCCAATATGGAGTAATGTACGACTTTTTAGATCCTTGTATTCTTTTATAAATTCGATTGTTAGCTTAGTAAATTATGAAATTAATGAAGGACTATTCAGAATGATCGACTGCTGTAAGATATTCTTTTTCATGTGCCTATTTTAGATCGAGCGCATCTAAGTTAACCATTGTAGCTCATAATGTTGGTAATGTTAGGTAATAATAAACGTTATGTTACACATCTCTCCTAAAAGAAGGTAATGAAATGAATAGGAAGATATTAATAAGTGGCTTTCAATTTTTTTGTACGATGTTTTTGTTCGAGGTTGGTACTGCATCTCTTGTTGCTCTTGCACCGAGAGCTAAACAAGATGCATGGATTGGTTTATTACTTTCTCTTATTTTAGGATGTATATTATATTACTTGTATACTAAATTATTTGAAATAAATCCAGATATCCCGTTTACCGAGAATGTTCAAATTATATTAGGAGAGTATGCTGGAAAAATTGTAGTACTCACATATATTATTTATTTTATCTATATGTCTTCACTCATTTTACGGAAATTTGAAGAACTATTGGTCATGACACTATTTAGCTCATCATCCTTAATTTTGATTGGTATATTAATGTTGTTTTTAATTATGTATGGACTTAATAAAGGGATTGAAACAATTGTTCGTACAAATGAAGTTATTTTTGTTTTAATCATGCTAATTATTGTATTAATCATTTCCTTTGAGTTTGTCGCTAAAGTGTACAATTTTAATAATTTCAGACCGGTTTTAGAAAATGGATGGACTCCGATTATTAAGGCAGCTATTCCACAAGGATTAACCTTACCATTTGGTGAAGTTATTACATTTATTATGTTGATGCCATATTTAAGTAAGAAAGAAAAAGCATTAAAAGTTGGCATGCCTGCTTTGATCTTTTCAGGTTTAATCTTACTGATTTTCACACTGAAAAATATAGCGATATTAGGAGTTCCTGTTTTAGAGAGAACCTTTTTTCCACTTTTAACAGCGATCAGTTATATAAATATTGTTAATTTTCTTCAAAGATTAGATGTTTTTATTGTAATCTTTATGGTTTGTGGAGGCTTCGCAAAAATTACGGTTTTTTTCTATTGTGCAGTTTCAGGATCTGCAGACATATTTAATGTAAAGAAAAGTGAACAATTAATTTATCCAATCGGTGTAATCATTCTACTAAGCTCACTTTGGCTTGCGCCGAATATCGTTGAAAATGACAGAGAAAGGTTAGAAATCATACCTTACTATCTACATATACCATTTCAAATTATTATACCGATTTGTTTATTAGTAATTGCTCTCATACAAAGACGCTTTAAAGAAGACGAAATACAAGTTAAAAAATAAACTATTCTTATCATTAGACTTTTTTAATAAAATTGTTCCCTTTTGGAATTGGAAAGATAAACTCATCAACACGCATTCATAAGGCAACAATTATACAAAACAGTCAGTCAGTCATTAAAATTTAAATATATATAAGAGAGGCTAGTATAAAAATTTTTACGAAAGCCTCTTTCTTTTTGAAGTTTTTTAAAGGCTAACCATAATATTCTTATATCCTGCCAAATCGTAACCACGAATAGGAAAATCCACTTATTTTACAATCTCCAATTATGTCACTCATTCTAAAGAACAGGATTTTTATGTCACTTTTGCCATAAATAACCCAATTTAATTTTTATATTTCAGTTCTTTCCTACTACATTACACTAGATTTCTCGTTATTGATCTTTATTAATGACTCGTTCTATCTCAACTCGTATGATAAAAGTCCCTTAGAATAACCCAATATGATTATGGTTAGAAGACAATTATAATTTCATTAAATTCTGTAATTAAAAATGTTAATTTCCGAGATGTTTTTAAGTATTGAATTGTTTTTCTATTTGATCTTAATAGATTAATAGAATGATATGTCTTAATAGAAAATGATGAGGAGAGAAGAAATGAAAAAAAGAACACGTTTTCCTTATAGGGTAATTGCAACTACCACTTTAGTAACAACGCTATTAACGACAACAATTTTTGCAGAAGAAAAGGAAGTTAAACAAGAGCAGGCTCCAAGTATAGAAGAAATAGTAAGACAAGGTCAAAAGATTCTTATTGATGAGCAAAATCAAAGTGCTGATGCATCGGTAGATAAATTACGTTATTCAGAGTTGAAAGAAAAGGGACAAACAACGCCTTATAAGCCAAATGAGAAGGTGCGTGTCATTGTTGAAGTAGAGCAGCCAGAAGTATTAGAGAAAAGTGAGAAAAGTAAAAAGGTAAAATTTAAGGAAAAGCAGGATCAAGTAATCTCAGAGATTTCGAAAGGTTCTAAGCATAAAGTAAAACAGCGTTTCTATGAGGGATTTAATGGATTTAGCGTGGAAACTGAGTTCCAGAATGTAAAAGATATTCAATCAACATCAGGTGTTACGAATGTTCATATTGCTAGGACATTCCAACCTTCAATGGGGGCAAGTAAGGAATTGGTACAAGCACAAAAGGTTTGGGAAGAGTATGGCTACGAGGGTGAAGGAATGCTTGTGGCGATCGTTGATTCAGGATTAGATTACACACATAAAGATATGACGTTAACAGAAAAAGGGAAAGCCAAAGAAAAGTGGACTGAAAAAGGGATTCAAGACAAATTAGCTGATACCGAAGTAAATGAGACATGGTATAGCGACAAAGTTCCAACTGGATATGACTGGGCTGACGGGGATACAGATGTCATTCCACGTGGTCAAAATGGCAGTCCTCATGGTATGCATGTTGCAGGTACTGTTGGTGCAAATGGTGACGAAATGTCCGACGGTGTAAAAGGTGTTGCGCCAGGAGTGCAGTTATTAGCTGAAAAAGTATTCTCCGATAATGGTGGGGGTGCTTATGAGGATGATATAATTGCTGGAATTGAGCACGCGGTAACCATGGGAGCAGATGTAATTAATATGAGTTTAGGTTCTGATGCGGGTTTTGTTGGTGAGGAAAATGATCCAATTCAAAAAACAATCAGAGAAGCAACAGAGCAGGGTACACTTGTTGTTGTAGCAGGTGGGAACTCTTCTTACAGTACAAAAAATAATTTAATACAATCTTCATTACAACCATATGCAGAAAATCCAGATATCGGTACAGTTGGGGAACCAGGAGTAAGCCCATTTGCTGTATCAGTAGCATCCTATGAAAATACGAAAATACATATGAGTGCTTTAGTTGATGAGAATGGTGTGCAGTTACCTTATCAAGATCAAACACAATTTAACTTTAAGCTTTCTAAAGTATTAACTCCATCAGAGCAATATGAAATGGTTTTTGTAGGAGAAGGACGTACTGCAGATTTTACGGGCAAAAATGTGACAGGAAAGATTGTCGTTGCGAAGCCGAGTCAAAAATACGGAACATATTCCTATATTCAATCGGAAGCAAAAAAGAAAGGTGCAAAAGCTGTCATTTTAGTTCCACCTAGTGATGAAATTGATTATCCATTTGTTTATTTTAGTCCGATCTTAACACCGGCGGTAACAACAAGTAAAGAGATTGGGAATGCTCTCATTTCTAAATTAACTAGTGGACATACTGTAAAGGTGCAACTGTCGAAAGGCACTTATGTTGAAAATCCAGAAAAAAATACAATATCAGATTTTTCATCCTATGGAACGCCACATACGTTAGATTTTAAACCAGAGTTATCTGCACCAGGGGGCAATATCTATTCAACGGTACCAGGAAATGAATATGAGATTATGAGTGGAACATCAATGGCAACACCTCATGTAGCTGGAGGTTCAGCATTATTATTGGAAGCATTATATGATAAAGGCTTAACTCACTCAAAAGCAACTGCTTTAAAAGCAAAAATTGCCTTAATGAATACCGCAAAAGTTGTACAAGATCCGCGTACGAACAGTAAAGTACCATATTCACCACGTCTGCAGGGTTCTGGCTTAATGCAAATTCAAAATGCAATCAAAACACCTGTAATTGTGTCAAATAAAAATGCATCGCTAGAGCAAGCGGGTGCAGTTGCATTAAAAGAAATCAATGAAGGTACCGCCCACTTCAAATTAAATGTAGAAGCGCTAAATAACATTGGAGTCAAAGATCTAGAATACTCAGTCTATGTTGACGTACTGACAGATGGCAAAGAGACAAAAGAATTTGACTTAGACAATGATGGAACAATCGATTCAAAAGAATATTTAACATTAAAAAGTGAAAGATTGGTTGGTGCTTCTGCAAGTGTAAATGGAGAAACAGTCATGTTTTCACAGGGGAAAAAATTAAAAATTAAACCTGGACAGGAAAAAAATCTTGATGTACAAATTAAGCTGCCTAGTAATTTAGATAAAGGAACATTCGTTGAGGGCTTTGTACGTTTAGTACCTACTGGGGAAAATAGTGCTTCTGCAGTACCGTTAACAGTGCCTTATATGGGGTACTATGGAGAATGGGATCAACCACAAAACATTGATCCTGTTGCTTGGGATAAAGATGCATTCTTAGGATATACAGTACTTTGGAATGATGAAGTTGGTTCTGAAGGAACATTCCCACTTGGTTATGACCCAAGAACAGGAAAGTTTGATTTGAGTCGTATCGTTATTTCACCTAATGCTGCTTTACCGGGTGTATTTCCAACATTTACAGCACTTCGTAATTTAAAGGAAACTGAAATGTATGTAGAGAATGTAAAAGGTGAAAAGATTCAATACCTTGGTAATTTTAGTGAATACACTGGAAGTCCATGGAAGTTCCGTAAAAATATTATGTCATTCCGAGACTATATGATTGGTGGCTATTTATGGGATGTAAAAGACAATAATGGTCAAGTCGTCAAGGATGGAACTTACAACTATGTAATCAAAACGACACTTGATTATAAGGATGCAAAACCACAAATTGTGAAAATTCCTGTCAAAGTAGATTCTATCGCTCCTGTAGTAACAGATATTCAAGTACAGCCTAAGGATGACAAATATGAAATATCATTTAAAGCTACGGACAATGAAAATGGTAGTGGATATAACGGCGCTATCATTTGGTATAACGGGAAGTATAAGCCTTTGCAACCTGGACAAACAAGTACTCTTGTAAATGAAGAGCCTAAGAGTGTGGTAGTATTGGGTACCGACTATGCCTTAAATCATGGTTACACAGTTTGGGGCGATCCATCTTATATTAATGATGAAATGCTAGTTAGTTATTTCAGTGTTTATCCAAATAAAAATGTAAGCTCAAGTAACCCAGCAAGTATTAATGGATTTGCGAGCAATCGTGTAAATTGGAAGGTTTTAATTAAAGACGAGAGTGGAAAATTGATAGATTCACTAATTGTTGAAAATGAAACTGAAATCCATTTAAAATGGACTCCAGAAGAAGATGTTCCAGAAGGTACTTACACAGTATCAGCTGAAGTTGAAAATAAACAAGGCTTTAAAGTAACAACGAAATCAACAACAATAAATATAGTGAAATAGGATAATGTTTTTGAAGATGCATCTTACGATAAGTGGGGTGCATTTTTCTTTGTCAGTATTCATGGTAAATATGGTAAAATAAACAAAAATTCAACATTTCAAGAAACTGACGGGACATCATGAAACTAAAAATATCTATGCTTACGATATTTATTTTTCATTAAAATGGGGTGTTTTTGGCTTACTATTAAATTTAGATCTGTATATAAGCTACAAAATTTTTAAACCTCTCATGGAAACTGACCCAAAGGGATGGGAAAACCTATTTTTAGTCATTCTACCATTAACGCAATTTATCATATTATACATATTAGTTGTCGGTAAAATTGATAAAAAATGGTTTGATTCCAAGTGGGTTGCCATTAGAATGTTTGAACGCTACCTTAATGTATTGTAGTGAAAACGGGCGGGTGATCAATCTGAAGAGACTGTTAGAATTTATAAAAAATGCATTGCTTGATATACTTTCTGCAATGAAAGGTTATGTTTATGGTTTTTTTCTAGTTGCCGCAATCATATTATTAGGTACAGGTGTTTTCTATCTATTTTTGTATGTTAAAAATGTTCTAATATAGACTGACTCTTTACAAAAGAGTCTTTTTTATTTTGTCTGTTTTTTACACTATTTAAGTTTGGTTTAGTTCATGACAACTCCAGGATGCCTCCTTTCAGTGGGGCGAGAGCTGAGGACCGGATTGCGACCATCCGACATTTAATATATTGGTCATTCAACTTTTCAACTTTTTAGGAGGTCAAGGGATGTTTTACTTAATACTAATACTTTCATCATTCTGTATGATTCTTTTATTTTACATGTATAAAGAAGCGCATTTAAATATCATTAGGAAGCATGAATTTACATTTTCAAATACAATGCTCGATAAACCGTTAAGAATTTTCTTTATTTCAGACATACATAGGAGATTGATTCATCCGAATATGTTTCAAAAATTGAAAGATGAAGTTGACTTAGTGATTATTGGTGGGGATTTACTTGAAAAAGGCGTGCCCTTCCATAGGGTTGAAAGTAATATCGCAACATTAAGAAGTCTTGGTCCAATTTACTTTGTATGGGGAAATAATGATCAAGAAAACGGACTAAATGAATTAATGGGTATTTTCGAGAAATTTGACGTCTGTATTTTAAAAAATGATGCAACGCTTATGAAGCATCAACATACCGAGTGGACATTAATTGGTGTAGATGATTTGAATACTGGTCATATCGATATCAATCATGCGCTTCATGATAAAAAGGAAACAGGATTTAAATTATTAGTTAGTCATAATCCAAGCGTAATGGAACTGATACAGCCCGAGCATAAGATAACTTTAGTACTGAGTGGGCACACACATGGTGGACAGATTCGCATTTTAGGCTTTGGTCCTTATGAAAAAGGCAAAGTACACATTCAAAATGGTATAACCCAAATCATTAGCAATGGATATGGCACAACGGGTATCCCGCTTAGATTAGGTGCAAAGCCTGAGACTCATTATATAGTCATAAAAGGTTAATAAATAAAGGAAAAAGGCAAAGTATATTGAATACTTGCCTTTTTTGTTTGATAAATATCAATGAATAATTGAAACGGCAGTATAAACTAACAATAAAGCCATAACAATATTGAACTGTTTCCTGTATGTTGATAAAAACTTTTGAAAGACCGACCCAAAAGCACTCCAACAAACAGTGCTAACGAAACCGACAAATGCTAGAAAAAACGAGGCAAGAATTAAACTGAAGTTCGTTTTGTAATACGGAATAATAAATGATGAGACAGCTGTTAAGCCGTAAATCAGTCCTTTTGGGTTAATAAATTGCAATATCATCCCTGTAAAAAAAGTACTAGTTTTTCCAGCGTCACTGTTCGATTGATTAGCGCTGCTTTTCATAATCTTATAAGCTAAATACAACATATAAACAAAGCCGAAAATAGTCAGGAATAGTTCAATTTTTGGGATAAAAGAATGTAGTATCAAATTAAAATAGCTACATATCAACATGGTAATAAAGAATCCAACTCCTACACCAACGCAAAATCTAATCGATTTTTTGAAGCCGTTTCGATTCGCAAAGATCATTGCCATAATATTATTTGGTCCCGGGGTAAATGAAGCTACAAAAACAAAAAGTAAAAATGATAGAACTGGCATAAAAATCTCTCCCTTATTATGTTATAATGTTCAAAATGGTCTATATAACGTATTGTATTTTATACTATACATTATGGACACTATAACGCACAACAAAAAGTTAGGAGTTTTTCTAAATGGAAGAGCTAAATTTAATCATTGCAAAAAATTTGAAAAGTCATAGAGAGAAAAAAAAGTTGAGTTTGGAAAAAGTTGCAGAATTAACTGGTGTAAGTAAGACAATGATTGGACAAATAGAAAGAGGAGAATCTAGCCCAACAATTACGACACTTTGGAAAATCGCAAATGGTTTAAAAATATCATTTACTTCATTAATTGAAAATCCACAACCGGAAGCAAGGGTGATTCGTAAAAATGAAATACATGCCTTGACGGAGGATAATGGAAAATACAGAGTATATCCATTTTTCCCTTTTGACGAAAAAAGAAGATTTGAAGTATATTCAGCTGAGTTAGAAAAAGGCGGAATATTAAATGCAAGTCCACATGGAATCGATACTGAGGAGTTCATTACAGTTTTTGAAGGGGAACTGACTTTGACTGTTAATGATACTGAACATATTATAGGAGCCGGAGATTCAATCCAGTTTAAAGCAGATCGTGAACACACTTATTTTAATTCTGGAGAAACATTAACACGCTTAAATATGGTTATTTACTATCCGGTTTAAACGAAAAGGAGAACAAAAATGTTCTCCTTTTTTCTAACTTCGATGTTCTACAAGGTCAATTGCACCTAAGACAATGTGGGCTAAACCGAAACCAAAAACGGTGTTTGCAATCATTTTGTTAGACCCACGCTTTTGCTTTAGTGCATAACCAGTCGCTGTAACAGCTGATCCAAGTACCGTTGGGATGAGTCCTTCACGAATGTTCAAGATAAAATCCCTCCACATCGAAATTAGTAGGTGAGTCATCACCATATCATTAATATTATCTATCGTGAACAGTAATATGTAATAAGGAAAACCGGGTATTACAATTTTTGTTATGTAAGTATACCTTCCTGATTCTAAACATCGTACAAATTATAAAAAGTTTGGGAGTTATATCCATTTCTTACGTTTTTCAATGTCATGAACTTGATTGGAAAATTATTTAAACTGTAAGAAGGAAGGATTAGGGTAAAGTAATTGTATTGCAGGTAATGTGTATTTGTTTAGAATGTGGTGGAGGAATTATGGATAAAAAACAAAAAATGAGTTTGTGGGCACTCTCCAGTGTCCCTTTGGTAATGACCTTAGGAAATTCAATGCTGATTCCTGTCCTACCAAAAATTGAAAAACAACTAGGCATAACGGGATTTAAAGTATCCATGATTATAACTGTTTATTCAATTTTTGCGATACTTCTCATACCAATTGCTGGCTATTTGTCCGATAAGTGGGGAAGAAAAAAAGTAATTATACCTAGCTTACTGATTGCAGGATTAGGTGGCGTACTAACAGGTTGGGCATCTTGGAAAATGGAAAATCCTTTCCTTTGGATCATAATTGGACGAATCATACAAGGTATCGGTTCTGCTGGTGCTATGCCAGTTGTTATTCCTTGTGTTGGAGATATGTTTAAAGATGAAAAAGAGGTAAGTTGTGGCTTAGGGCTAGTTGAAACATCTAACACCTTTGGGAAAGTACTAAGTCCTATCTTAGGTTCTGTTCTTGCGTCCGTTGTTTGGTTTTTACCATTTTTTGCAATCCCAATTCTATGTGCGATTGCCATCATCTTCATATCAATTTTTGTAAAACAACCAAAACAAAAAAAGAAACAAAAGGTAAAATCAGTAAAAAAGTTTGTTCGATCAATAAGGAAGATTTTAAAACGAAATGGACGCTGGCTTTATACAATTTTCATTTTAGGTGCCATTATCATGTTTATTTTATTTGGCATGCTTTTTTATCTTTCATCAATATTAGAAAATCGTTACCAAATACACGGTGTTATGAAGGGGTTAGTATTAGCCATTCCTTTAGCGGCCTTATCACTTACATCTTATGTGACAGGAAAAAAAATTGGTGATCAGAAAACGATCATGAAAAGATGTATTTACATTGGATTCATCATAGTTAGTCTGTCTTTTCTCATACCGCTATTTTCAAAAAACATCTTTTTGCTGATTTTAAATCTTATTTTTTGCGGAATTGGAATTGGATTATCCTTACCAAGCTTGGATTCATTAGTAACGGAAGGAATTGAAAAAGAAGAAAGAGGAACAATTACTTCTTTATATAGTTCATTGCGTTTTGTTGGTGTTGCAGCGGGACCGCCTGCCTTTGCATACTTAATGAAAGGTCCAGATAATTATATGATGATTTTATCGTTGATACTTGGTATTGTAGGTGCATTTATCGCAATTAAATATATAAATCCTAAGGACGAGGACCAAGATATAACTCCTCAAAGACACGTAAAACATAGATAGGAAATTCGAAAAACACCACTTCTTAAGAGTGGTGTTTTTATATAGATTTTTTCTGTATAAATAACAGCTAAAAAACTAATAAATTTCTTCAAACATTAAAAAACTATAATAATTCATTTTTCTATTTCAAATAAGAACTATTATGTTAAAATCAGCATATAATTTAAAATCTTTCCCTAGGGAAAAACTATTAGACTTATTCAATAAAATAGGTGGTGGGAAACTTGTCAGAAAAAGCACAGGAAAAATCTAATTATGACGATTCAGGTTGGAGAAGGGAAAAAACACAACCAAGTTTACAAGAAGTGCATCGATCGCTACCGATTCCAAAAAAAGCGAGTTCTTTAAGAAAGTTTATGGCTTTTGCTGGTCCTGGTTATTTAGTGGCAGTGGGTTATATGGACCCAGGGAATTGGGCTACATCTTTGGCGGGCGGATCTGCGTTTAACTATACACTTTTATCAGTCATACTTATTTCGAATATGATGGCAATTATTTTACAATCACTATCTGCTAAATTAGGTATTGTAACTGGAAGAGATTTAGCTCAAGCCTGTCGAGATCACTTTAGTAAACCTGTTTCGTTTGTTTTATGGTTACTATGTGAGGCTGCCATTGCGGCTTGTGACTTAGCAGAGCTAATAGGATCGGCCATCGCTTTAAATTTATTATTCGATATACCTTTGTTTTATGGTATTTGTTTAACGGCATTTGATGTTTTACTTGTATTACTATTGCAAAATAAAGGTTTTCGTTATATTGAAGCACTTGTTATCTCATTAATTATTTTAATTACTGGTTGTTTTATATTTGAATTAACAATGTCACAGCCAGATATAAAAGCAGTATTTAATGGGTTCATTCCTAGCTCGCAAATTATTACCGACCCAAAAATGTTATACATTTCTTTAGGTATTTTAGGAGCAACTGTCATGCCACATAATTTATACCTTCACTCTTCTATTGTACAGACAAGAAAATTTGAAGTGTCTAATGAAGGTAAAAAAGAAGCGATTAAGTATGCAACGATTGATTCTACAGTAGCTTTAATGATCGCATTGTTCGTAAATGCAGCAATCTTAATATTAGCTGCTTCGACATTTTTTAAGACAGGGCATACTGCAGTAGCATCAATTGAAGATGCATTTCAATTACTTACACCATTATTAGGTACCACTCTAGCGAGTACATTTTTTGGTTTAGCATTACTAGCTTCTGGTCAAAACTCAACACTTACAGGAACGATAGCTGGCCAAATCGTAATGGAAGGATTCTTGAATATTAAATTATCACCTTGGTTAAGACGACTAATTACACGTCTAATTGCCATAACACCAGCCTTAATTGTAACGTATCTCTATGGTGCAAAAGGAACAACCGATTTATTAATATTGAGTCAGGTTATTCTTTCATTACAATTATCATTCGCAGTTATACCACTGGTCATGTTTACAAGTGATGCAAAGAAAATGGGTCCATTTGTTAATAGGGGTTGGCTAAAAGTAGTTGCATGGATTATCGCAGCTGTAATTGCACTATTAAATGCCTACTTGCTTTGGGCAACATTTTTCAACTAAATAACACAAACTTTCAAGTTTATAGCAAAAAAGATTGAAAGCATGTAGTTTCATACATGAGCTCAATCTTTTTTTATTTACAAAGAAAAGATGAGACTTTAGCGAAAAGTATTTTAAATGTTAATGAATTGTTAATTATTGATGCGAATATTAATGTTTATTAAATAATGCCTTAAAGGAAAAGAGATTTGGAAACCTAAGTTATACTTCATATTTTGCTTATTTTTCGTATTTTCTAATATTAAAATCTTTTAATTTTTTACCTCATCTACATATTCTTTTATTTACTGTTTACATCAGTTAAACAACAGATTAATAAATCTTAGTTACTGTTAAATAGTAAATAAATTAAAAATGTATGGGAGGTTTTTCTTTTGTTAAAGAATACACTTAAAAAGAAATTAATACCGGTGGCTGTACTTTCTACAATTACAGCTGGTGCTTTGATTGGGTCATTTGCTAATAATGAAGTGCAAGCAAAAGAAGTAACAAAGAAAAGCGAAATTAGAAATGTAATCTTTTTAATTGGCGATGGAATGGGCGTTTCATATACTTCTGCCTATCGTTATTTAAAGGACAACCCTGCTACAAAAGTAGTAGAGCAAACAGAATTTGACCATTATCTTGTTGGGCAACAAATGACATATCCCGAAGATCCTGCACAAAACGTAACAGATTCTGCAGCTGCGGCAACTGCAATGTCAGCTGGGGTTAAGACATATAATGCTGCAATTGGTGTGGATAATGACGGCTCTACTGTCAAGACAGTACTTGAAGCTGCAAAAGAAAAAGGAAAATCAACAGGTCTAGTAGCTACTTCAGAAATAACTCATGCCACTCCTGCTTCTTATGGCGCACATGATGTAAGTCGTAAAAACATGAATGCAATTGCTGATGATTACTATGATGAAATGATTAAAGGCGGTCATAAAATTGATGTCATGCTGGGCGGTGGTTTATCTAACTTTGTACGAGCTGACCGTGACTTAACGAAGGAATTCCAGAAAGATGGGTTTTCTTATGTTACAAATAAACAAGATATGTTAAAAGATAAAAATTCGAAAATGTTAGGATTATTTGCACCTGGTGGAATGCCTAAGATGATGGATCGTGAGGCAACAATGCCTTCATTAAGAGACATGACAAATACTGCAATTAATAAACTAGTAAAAGATAGAGACGGTTTCTTCTTAATGGTAGAAGGTAGCCAAATTGACTGGGCTGGTCATGATAATGATATTGTAGCTGCAATGAGTGAGATGCAAGACTTCGAAGAGGCTTTTAAAACTGCGATTGCATTTGCGAAAAAGGACAAACATACATTAGTTGTTGCAACAGCTGACCATTCTACTGGTGGTTATTCAGTTGGTGCAAAAGGGGACTATAACTGGTTTGGTGCACCAATTTCTGCTGCTAAACGTACGCCTGATTTTATGGCAGAACAAATTGTAAAAGGTGCGGATGTAGAACAAACGCTTAAATCATATATTGATCTTCCTTTAAAGCCAGAAGAGATTCAGTCAGTTAAAGCAGCTGCACAAAAGAAGGACTTAGTAACAATCGATAATGCAATTGAAACAATTTTTGATAGTCGCTCTGTAACAGGTTGGACAACAGGCGGACACACTGGTGAGGACGTAAACGTATATGCATATGGACCTGGTAGTCAGTACTTTGCTGGGAAAATCGATAATACAGACCAAGCAAAAAATATCTTTTCGATCTTAAAGAATGGCAAATAGGAAAATTTGAATAGTGTTCCCATTGAATGTTGTGTTTGATGGGAACTCTTTTACTTTAATGAATCGTAATGGATGAAGGGGGATTTTCAGTGAAAAAGTATATTCCACTTTTACTGAGTATTATGTTGTTATCTGCATGTAGTGATATGCAAAAAGCTAATAATGGCGATGTGAAAACCGAAAGCCAACAGACAAAAATTGCATCTAATATAGAAAAAAATAGAGCCAAATCTTTAAGTGATATTTATGTATCTAACCCACAAGTTTCTGATGATACAAATTTGTTAAAGGTAGGACAAAAGTTAAAAGATGAAAAAGGAGAAATAACGTTGCTAGGAAAAGCATCTCTGAATAAGACATTTACGATTGGTTCTGTTGAAATGAAAATTAAAAATGTTAAGCTCATACAAAACTCTCCAACCTATTCTTTGATGGATTATTTTCATTACTACACTGAGAATTATGAGAACTTCCAATTTGTAAAGGTAGAGGTTGAACTAGTGAACAATTCAGATGAAAAAGTAAACTTTGGACCAGTGTCCCATCTAAAAACAAGCAATAATGAAGTAAAAGCATTTCATGATGACTTCTATATTGAATATTTAGGTGGAGAAATTGAGCCAAATGCTTCAAAACAAGGTGCTTTAGGGTTTATTGTAGAAAAAACAACCCCAAGTCTTGAGTGGTTAGAACTGACGACAAGTGATGTATTAGATTCAAACAAAAAAGTAGTTGGTAAGGCACAAAAAATTAAAGTTAATCTAGATAAATAGAAAAGAGATCGCCTTGGCATAGTTGCATAAACTTGACATAGGCTTTCTCTTTTTTTATGTTTGGACTAAGTGTTTTAATCGCAATACATAAGTGGAAAATACTAAATTAGGGGATAAATTGAATGAGAATAACGAATATCTTTGAATTGGGTTCAGCTTTAGAAGTAGACAAGGATCATGTATTAAAAGAGTTCCAAAAAGGAAGTTTATTACTGATCAATCTTAAACCTCAAGAATATGCATACGAGCAGCATGATAATGTAGACGAAATGATTATTGCTTTTAAAGGAAGTTTTATCTTAGAGACTGAGTCAGAGGAAGTCATCATCCCTGAAGGATCAATGATTACTGTTCCAAGAGGTGTTAAGCATCGATTTGGGAAAGAAAGTGATGGTTTAATTTTAGTTGCATTCGGATAAATAACATAAGAAATGCCCCTATTATTGAAAAAGAAGGGGCTTTTTTATTTTGCACGTAATTTATACTGTTTCTTTTTCTTCTTCAACTGGTGAAAGCAGAACATCACATTTATTTGGATACTTCTTTTCAATATGAAGCTCTCCCCAACAACAAAGTAAGTCCAATACCTCTTTTAATGACCAACCATATTCAGTTAAAGAGTACTCAACTTTTGGCGGTACTTGATTAAATACTTCACGATTTACGATATTGTCTACTTGTAACTCTTTTAATTGTTGAGTTAGCATCTTTTGAGTGATATCTGGCATTAGTCTCTTTAATTCACTCGTCCTTTTTTTACCTTTCATTAAATGACAAAGTATTACAACTTTCCATTTGCCTCCAATAACATCTAATGAAGCTTCAACAGGAATGTTATATTTTTTCATACTGTTTCCTCCAAAAATGATCTACTTTTTCTATGTTTATTTTATTTCGTCAAAGTGATTTACATATCATAACACTGTATGTCTGACGTGTGTAGTTTTCTTTTTCATTATGAAAATTTCTTCAAGGAAAACACTTATAGTACTTAAATGTTACTAAAAAGTAACTATATCACTTGAAAGTGCATACTTCTTTTTTCTATAACTATCGCTCATAATGGCAAATGTGATCATCAATTTGAACACAAGATGTTTCTAGATCACCTGTTTAGCTTTATTTATACAATGGTTACTTTTTAGTACCTACAATACTTTTAAGTACGTACTTCTAATTATGATTCATTTGATTCATAATTGCGTATATCATCCGAGAACACATAATATCTGGCGCCGTGTTCTTTAGGTCATTTATTTCAAAATAAAATTTTATAAGGAGGATTCTTTTATGAGTTCAACTACTTCTACGATAAATATTCAAGAGAATAAAGGTGGAACTCCGGCTTTAATGGCTTTAGCTATAAGCGCATTTGGAATTGGTACCACTGAATTTGTTCCTGTAGGTCTTTTATCTACATTAGCTGATGATTTAAGTATTTCGATCACATTAGCTGGATTATTAATATCTGGATATGCAATGGGGGTTGCATTTGGTGCACCAATCATTACTGCTCTTACAAACAAAATGAGTAGAAAAACACTTTTAATGTTGTTAATGGTAATATTTATCGTCGGTAATAGTGTTGCAGCAATGTCAACAAGCTTTGGTTTGCTTCTAGTTGCTAGAATTATTACATCGTTTTCTCACGGAGTATTCTTTTCCATTGGTTCAACAATAGCTGCGGATTTGGTACCGGAGAATAAACGAGCAAGTGCGATTGCATTTATGTTCACAGGATTAACAGTAGCTACTGTTACCGGGGTTCCTTTAGGTACCTTCATTGGACAAAATTTTGGTTGGAGATCGACTTTTTGGGCAGTAGCGATATTAGGTCTAATTGCAATTATTGCAATCTCGATTCTTGTTCCTAAAACGTTAAAACAAGCTCCACCTTCAAAATTAAGTGATAACTTTAAAATATTAACAAATGGTCCGTTATTATTAGCTTTTTCAATTACGGCTTTAGGTTATGGCGGTACATTCGTTGCTTTCACATATTTAGCGCCAATTTTAGAAAAGGTTACAGGTTTTGCTCCTAGTTCGGTGAGTGTAATTTTATTAGTTTATGGGATTGCAGTTGCAATAGGTAATACTTTAGGAGGAAAAGCGGCAAATCGTAATCCGTTAAAAGCATTAACTTGGATGTTTGTTATTCAAGCAATTGTATTAGTGATATTAACGTTTACAGCACCGTTTAAAATCGTAGGTATTGTAACAATTTTCTTCTTAGGTTTATTAGCATTTATGAATGTTCCAGGACTTCAAATTTATGTCGTTCAATTAGCTGAAAAATATGTTCCATCAGCTGTTGATATCGCATCTGCTTTGAATATTGCAGCTTTTAATATTGGCATTGCAATTGGCGCATTTGTAGGTGGATTGATTGTTGATTCAATTGGGTTAATTCATACACCTTGGATTGGTGGAGTAATGGTATTTGGTGCTGTACTACTAAGTTTATGGAGTGCATCTTTAGAAAAAAGAAATAGTAGAAAATCAAATTCATGATATTTGAAATTAACGTTAGGATGTGAAGCTGATGAACAACTTTCATGATCATCATGCTTACCAACGTATGTATCAAGAGAATGAACTAACGCTCGGACTGCATATACCATTGGAAAATTACCAATTTCAATCACCTACAATGGAAAAACAAGTAGAGTTAGCTCAACTTGCAGAGAATTTTGGATTTTCAAGCTTATGGTTTCGTGATGTTCTACTGCAAGATCCCTCATTTGGGGATCCTGCAGCGGGACAAATTTATGATATGTTCATATATCTTACGTATCTTGCAAGCAAAACGAAAGAGATTGCGTTAGGAACGTCAGCTGTTGTTTTATCATTGAGACATCCGTTAAGAGTAGCGAAAGAGATTGCAACAATAGAAAACTTGTTTCCTGAAAGACTTATTATAGGTGTATCTTCTGGTGATCGAAGAGCAGATTTTATGGGACTGGGTATACTTCATGAGGATAGAGGAAATCGTTTTGTTGAGTCGTTTCAATATCTTCAAAATGTTTTATACAAGTATTTTCCAATTCTTCAATGGGAGCAATTAATGGAGCGAATCTAGTACCAAAACCAACAAAAAGAATTCCAACCATGATTACAGGATTTAGTCAACAAGATATGGAATGGTTTGCTGAACATGGAGATGGTTGGATGTATTATCCTAGGTCACCATTTCAACAAGAAGGAGCTATTTCGCATTGGCGAAGTCTAGTAAATCATTATCATCCCGGTACATTTAAACCTTTTACGCAACCGATGCACTTAGATTTATCGGAAAATCCAAACGAAGGTCCCACGCCAATCAGATTAGGTTATCGGATTGGTAGAAATGCATTAATTAATTTATTAGATATCTATAAAGAAATTGGGGTCAATCATCTATTCTTTGCGTTGTTTGACAGTCAAAGACCTGCTGAAGAAGTCATTCAAGAATTAGGTGAAGAAGTTCTTCCTCATTTTCCTACTTTAAAAACCAAATTATAAAGGAGAAATAAAAATGAATAATCTAAATAGTCGAGTGAAATTAAATAATGGAATTGAAATGCCAGTAGTTGGTTTAGGAGTATTCCAAGTTGAAGATGGACAAATTGTCATCGATTCTGTGAAAGCAGCTATTAAAAATGGCTATCGTAGTATTGATACTGCAGCGATTTACGGAAATGAAGAAGGAGTAGGACAAGGAATCAAAGAAGCAATCGTAGAAAATGGCATTAGCCGTGAAGATTTATTCATTACATCAAAAGTATGGAATGCTGACTTAGGCTACCAATCAACATTAGATGCTTTTGAACTAAGTTTAACGAAACTGGGTCTTGATTACTTAGATTTATATTTAATTCATTGGCCAGTTGAAGGCAAATATGTAGAATCATGGAAAGCTCTAGAAACACTTTATAAAACAGGAAAAGTTAAGGCAATTGGTATGAGTAACTTTCAAATTCATCATTTACAAGATGTACTGGAAATTGCAGAAATCAAACCAATGGTTAACCAAGTTGAATTACATCCTTTATTAAGTCAGGTAGAATTAAGAAACTTCTTAAAAGAAAACTCAATTCAAGTGGAAGCATGGGCTCCTCTAATGCAAGGACAGTTATTTGAAAATGAAACACTGATAAAAATAGCAAAAGTACATGATAAATCAATTGCACAAATCGTTTTACGTTGGCATTTACAAAACGAAATTGTGATCATTCCGAAGTCAGTTAAAGAGCACCGAATTCAAGAGAACGCGAATATTTTTGATTTTAAATTAACAGCTGAAGAAATGAAAACAATTGATGCTTTAAATCAAAATCACCGAGTAGGTCCAGACCCTGATAATTTTGATTTCTAATTTGAATGGAATAAAAAGTGGAGTGACCATTGGTCTGACTCCACTTTTTTCATGTATTGCTAATTTGGAGCGAATTATAATTGTTTTCTAATTTGTTTTATAGGTGGCCGTATTTTAAAATATAAGTAACAATCATATGTTGGTAATGAAAGAATTACAGTTAATAAAGCGCGACGTATTGATAACCAAACACGTGCTTACAATTTTAAAAGGTTGGTATCAAACGGATGATATCAGCCTTTTATGTTTAATGATATTAAGAAAAAGCGGAGGGTTATGAAATGGATATTGCAATTGTGACTGGCGCATCAAAAGGACTAGGGTTTGAAATATCGAAAACACTTGTACATTCTAACGTAGAGGTAATTGGCTTATCACGAAGTACCAATGATCATGTAGATTACTATGAAAAAATGAAAAATAATATATATACTCACCTTCAAATAAATCTTTGTAATAGGGAGGAAATCGAAACAATCTTTAAAGGAATCATTCAGAAATTGATTATGAAACAGCCTAAAAAAGTTTATATAATTAATAATGCCGGGATGGTTGAACCAATTGAACGATTAGGATTCTTAGATGCTAACTTGATTGAAAAAGCAGTACATCTAAACTACTTAGCACCTATGATTATTAATAATTTATTAATAAAGGAGTTAAGACCTTATAACATTGAAATCGTGATTGTAAATGTAACTTCAGGTGCTGCTGACCGTTCAATTCACGGATGGAGTGTATATAATAGTACAAAAGCGGCTATTAATATGCACACAAATGTTGCAGGACTTGAGCAAGAAAAGGATGATAAAACTCACAAGATTATTGGATTTAATCCTGGCATTATGGATACTGATATGCAATGTGTAATACGTGGAGCAAAAGAGGATGCATTTGCTGAGATTAACAAATTTTTGGATTATAAAAAGAATGGAGAATTACGATCACCTGAAGTAGTAAGTAAAGCATTGATTGATTTACTATTAAATGAAGAATTAATGAATGGTAATATTTATTCAATTAAAGACCTTATATAAAGATTTCTATTGAGCCATCTGACAAACAGTTAAACCAAGTAAGATGTCGATATAATTGTTAAAAAGTTTTTAATACAATGCTTTTTTTGAAGAAAAAAGGCATTTTTATGTTAAATGTAGAATAACTGTAATGAATCTACAGTATAATTAAAAACTTCTTTAATAGCGCTAACTGTAAAAAACGGGAGTGGAGGTAGGTTTGATCCTATTTTTACTCCCGTTTCTATTTTTTAGGTAATTATTTCTTTTTATAAATATAGCTAAATGCAGCACCCAAGACAACGCCAAATCCAATACCTAGTGATAGATTGTCAAAAGCAATTCCAAATGTGGCTCCTAGTGCGATACCTAGTGCAATGTATTTGCCACTAGACTGCCAGTTTTGTCTAGACATTAAATCACTCCAATCCTACACCATTAAATAATTGCTCAACAAGTAGTCAATTATCTATAATAGATGTGAAAATACCTATTCATAAGACTTAAGTCTTACAAAAATTCATGCTAAGGTTCATTTCAACATGTTAAATACACTCTATAATATATTATAACAACGATACTGACA
>NZ_JBALMS010000040.1:0-55684 GCF_036962205.1 Bacillus sp. JJ664
TCCTGCTGTTCCTGGTGCACCTGTTGCTCCCGTTGCTCCTGGAGGTCCTCCTGAAGGTCCTGTTGCTCCTGTTGCTCCCGTTGCTCCCGTTGCTCCTGGGACTGCTGGTGCTGTTGGCCCCATTGGTCCCATCGGACCCATTGGACCCATTGGACCCATTGGTCCCATTGGACCCATTGGTCCCATTGGACCCATATGGCCTCTTTTTCCTCTTTCTCCGTCGTCTCCGTCTTTACCTCTTTTTCCTCTTTCACCTTTAGGACCCGTTACACCCGTTGGGCCAATTAGGCCATTTTGGCCTGTTGGGCCTGTTGGACCTGTTGGACCTGTTGGACCAAATGGCGGGAATGGTGGGAATGGTGGTTCTGGTGGAAATGGAGGGAATGGCGATCTTGGTGGTGGTAATGGCAATTAAAAACACCTCTCGTTTAATAAATTAGTTGTACAGTTTATATTATAAAAAAAGGACAAATTGGTTCATTCACAATACAAAAATGAGTAAAAAATGGAAAAAAATAGGTGATTACTCTATTTAAATTCTTTAAGTAGTTTACCAAAATCGCCTAAAACGAAGAAACCAGGAATCGATTAGATTCCTGGTTTTTCATTAATATTCTATATTATATGAACTTGTCATTAGCCTCTTAACTGAGCACTATGAGTTTCTTCAACGGCTTTTAATACTTTTTGATGAGATTTTGTCACTTCTTCGTCTGTTAAAGTACGCTCTGGATCATAATACGTTAGTGAGAACGCAACAGATTTTTTACCTGCTTCCATTTTATCACCTTCATATAAGTCAAAAATGATTGCTTCTTTCAACAATTTTCCACCTACTTGAACAATCGTAGATAAAATATCTCCAGCAAAAACAGCTGAATCTACTACAAGTGCCATATCACGATTCATAGCTGGGAAACGCGGAATTGCGTTATATAAAATATCATCTACTTCTGTATTAAATAGTTTTGCAAGTGATAATTGGAATACATATGTCTCTTTAATATCCCATTCTTTTTGAGTTACTGGATGTACTTGGCCAATGAACCCAATTTCTTCGTTGTTTACTAATATACTTGCTGTACGACCTGGGTGTAGATCTTCTTTTTTTGATGCAACATAAGAAATTTTATCTGATAGCCCTAATTCATTAAATAAACCATCTAATATTCCTTTTACAACATAAAAATCAACAGCTTTTTTCTCACCTTGCCATGCATGTTGTAACCATGATCCTGTTAAGGCACCTGCTAAATACTCTTCTTCACGAGGAAGTTCATTGTTTTCTAATGTTAAGAAAACTGAGCCTGTTTCAAATAATTGTACATTTTCCTCTTTACGAGCAACATTATAAGCTACTGCGTCTAATAAATGAGGTACTAAACTAAAGCGTAGCTCACTTCTTTCTTCACTCATTGGTAAGGATAAACGAACTGGCTTTGCATCACCAGATTCTAATGCAAAACGTTTTACTTTACTATTACTAGTTAATGAATAAGTAACTGCTTCAAATAAACCTGCATGTTGTAAAAACTGACGAGCTCTACGACGTTTTGCTTGATAAACAGTTAATTGTCCACGGCTAGCTACTCCTGTTGGCAATGTTGCAGGGATGTGATCGTAACCAAACATTCTACCCACTTCTTCAACTAAGTCTTCTTCAATCGTAATATCTCCACGGCGACTAGGAACTGTTACAGTGAAAAGCTCCCCATCTTGTTTCGCTTCTAGACGTAATCGACGGAAGATATCTTTAACTGTATCAGCATCAATCGAAGTACCAAGTACATTATTTATTTTACTAACTGCAACAGAAACTTCTGGTGCATTATTTACAAGATGATTAGCAACTACAGTGCCTTCTACAATCGTACCTCCTGCAAGCTCTGCCATTAACTGAGCAGCACGTTCAGATGCAGAGTAAGTACGAGATGAATCAATTCCTTTTTCAAAACGTGCACTTGATTCACTACGTAAACCTAGGTCTTTTGAAGTTTGACGAACTGTTTGACCTTTGAAAACAGCTGATTCAATTAATACATCTACGGTATTCTCGTCAACCTCAGTTGATTGACCACCCATTACACCAGCGATCGCAACCGCTTCATTTTCTGTTGCGATTACTAAATGATGCGGTTGTAATGTACGTTCTTCCCCATCTAATGTCGTAATTGTTTCATTAGATTTTGCATTTCTAACGATGATTTGTTTGCTATTTAACTTGTTATTATCAAATGCATGTAAGGGTTGACCGTATTCAATTAAAATATAGTTTGTAATATCAACTATATTATTAATTGGACGAATACCTGCACTCATTAAACGAGCTTGCATCCACAATGGAGAAGGACCAACTTTTACGCCTTTAACTAATTTTGCGCTATAGTATGGAGCATCTTCCTTTGATTCTACTGAAACACTGATAAAGTCTGCAGATCCAGACTCTTCTGTTGCAACTGCTGGTAATTTCACATCTTTATCTAAAATTGCAGCAACTTCATAAGCTACTCCAATCATATTTAAACAATCCGCACGATTCGGTGTTAAACCTAATTCTAATACAGCGTCATCACGATGTAGAACTTCTAATGCATCCGCACCAACTTCTGCATCACTAGGTAGAACGAAAATTCCGTTCGAAAATTCCTTCCCAACTACTTTCCCTTCTACTCCTAGTTCTTGAAGAGAACAAATCATTCCTTCAGAAACTTCACCACGTAATTTTGCTTTTTTAATTTTAAAGTTTCCAGGTAATACTGCACCAATTTTTGCAACGATAACCTTTTGACCTTTAGCCACATTCGGTGCACCACAAATAATTTGTACGGGCTGTTCTTCCCCAACATCAACTGTACATTTTGATAACTTATCAGCTTCTGGATGTTGTTCACGTTCCATTACATAGCCTACTACAACATTTTTAATTCCTTCAGAAAGATTGTTAACACCTTCAACTTCAATACCAGCTTTTGTGATTAATTTTGCAAGTTCTTCTGGTGTAACACCACTTAAATCAACGTATTCTTGTAACCATTTTGTTGAAACAAACATGTTTTGTCCCCTCCTACCTTACATTTGTTGGAATTGCTTTAAGAATCTAATATCGTTTGTATAGAAATGACGGATATCATCAATGCCGTATTTTAACAGTGCAATACGCTCAGGACCCATTCCAAATGCAAATCCTTGAACTTCCTTCGAGTTATAACCAGCCATATCAAGTACATTTGGATGAACCATACCTGCACCTAAAATTTCGATCCAACCTGTATGTTTACACATATTACAGCCTTTTCCACCACACTTCATACAAGAAATGTCCATCTCTACTGATGGCTCAGTAAATGGGAAGAAACTTGGGCGTAAACGAATTTCTCGATCTTCACCAAACATTTTTTTCGCAAAAAGTTGTAATGTTCCTTTTAAATCACTCATTGAAATGTTTTCACCAATTACTAAACCTTCAATTTGCATAAATTGATGTGAGTGAGTAGCATCATCATCATCACGACGGTAAACTTTACCCGGACAAATAATCTTGATTGGCCCTTTTTCAACATTCGCTTCCATTGTTCTTGCTTGAACTGGAGATGTATGAGTTCTCATTAAAGTTTCTTCAGTAATGTAGAATGAATCTTGCATATCACGAGCAGGGTGACCTTTTGGAAGATTTAGCGCTTCGAAGTTATAATAATCTTTTTCAACTTCAGGTCCTTCAACTACTTCATAACCCATTCCGATAAATAAGTCTTCAATTTCTTGAATGACAGCTCTTAAAGGATGCGCACCACCAGCTTGAACAGGACGTCCAGGTAATGTTACATCGATACTTTCGCTTTCTAATTTTTCATTTATAGCACTTTGTTCTAGTAAAACTTGTTTAGCCTCAAGTTTTTCTTGAATTGCTGCACGTACCTCATTTGCAACTGCTCCCATTTTTGGACGCTCTTCAGGAGATAAATCCTTCATTGCTTTCATTGCCTCTGTAATTGGACCTTTTTTCCCAAGGTAAGCGATACGTACTTCATTTAAGGCTTTTAAATCTTGTGCCTCTTCAATTTGTTTAATCGCTTCTGCTTGTAAAGAAACTAAACGCTCTTGCATCTTTATTCCTCCTATACTTCTACCATTTTTTTCATACATTTTTAAACATAAAAAAACCTCGCTCCCAAAAAGGGACGAGGATTGATCGCGGTACCACCCTAATTAACAGTTAGTGCATCGTTGCACTTCTACTGCTCACTTCATTCATGTAACGGTCTATTTGACCGAGTCGCCTTTACATATTTAATGGTCCCGGCGCCAGCTCAAGAGGTGAATTCAATTTAATTTCCTATAAAAGTGCTTTCAGTCTCAGGCACTTTCTCCCTATATAGGGTACTCAAATTTACTAGTCTCTATCATCGCATTTATATATTAAATTTTCTTAACTTATTATAGTGATATTTTTGAATTATTGCAACTGCTCTACGTGTGATTTTTCTATCACATTATCTTAATCACTCCACAAAACACTCATTCTTTACATGACGAAAATCATATTAATAATTGAATACAGTCAAATTGGAGGAATTTTTGATTGAAAATAAGAAATCAGTTAATCGTTGGATTTTCAATTATTATATTATTAACCATATCAATGTTTACTTATAACTTTTAAATAGGTAAAAAAATATTAACTCAATTTCTTTAATAGAAGATCAAACGAATGATGTAAATCATGCAAAGGAAATAGAATTTTTATTATCAGGTCAGCAAGCTTAGAACAAATCTCTGCAGCCTCTCAGTCTTTATCAGCAATCGCTGAAGAGTTAGAAAATGAAACTCAGCGTTTTAAAATATAGGCTTTGCTCATAAAATTGCAAAAGAAAAAGAGGTGCAAATTTGCACCTCTTTATTTATAAGCTATACATTAATATTCCTGCTGCGATTCCTACGTTTAATGATTCTGCTTTTCCGTAAATTGGGATATAAAGGTTTTCGTCCGACAAAGAAAGTAGGTTAGAATTGACTCCTTTTCCCTCATTACCAACAATTATGGCAAAACGATTAGTCGCTTTGACTTCATTAAATGGTTTAGCATTTTGTAATGAAGTTCCGTATACCAATATTCCCTGTTCTTTTAATTCTGAGATCACTTCGATTAAGTCTCCACGTAAAATAGGCATATGGAATAAAGAGCCTTGTGTTGAACGAATCGTTTTCGAATTATATAAATCGCTTGTACCAGTCCCAAGTATAACTGCATCATATCCAGCAGCGTCCGCTGTTCTGATCATTGTACCAACGTTTCCAGGATCTTGAACTTCATCAATTAATAATAATTTAGATACTTTTGCAAAGTCTACCCTCATATATGAAAATTCGATGATTGCGTAAATACCTTGTGTTGTTTCAGTTTCACTTAATTCTTTACTAACTTCTTTAGAAATATATGTTAACTCAAAAGAGCCTGGTGAAAAGCTAGATGGTAAATCGATTTCTTCCGAAAGTAATAAATGTAGGATCGGCGCATCATTCTTAATTGCTTCTTCCACTAGATGAAAACCTTCTACAATATATTGTTTGGCTTTCTCTCGACCCTTTTTTGTATGCAATTTTTTCCAAGCTTTAACAGAGTTATTCTGTATCGAATCAATTCGTTTCATATTATAACCTTATACCTTTCTTCGTATATCATAAAGATAATAATACATAAATTTGATACTGTTTACAAATACTACTTAAAGCACAATATGAAAGGAGAATTCAAATGAATTTTAACATTCGTGGAGCAGTTCTTCACAATATTACTGGTAACAAAAGTGATCAATTAGAAGCTACAATTGTAGATGCAATTCAAAGTGGTGAGGAAAAAGTATTACCTGGATTAGGTGTTTTATTAGAGTTATTTTGGAATCATGCTTCAGAAGAACAAAAACATGAGTTATTAGCTGTTATTGAGGGTGGAATACAAGGTTAAATACTTTCATTGTTTTAGTCTTTTTTTAGTTAAAAAAGTAGAAGCCTCGAACTAATTGCTCGAGGCTTCTTTGACGAACTATTCCAATTAAGTTGTTATCTAGTTTTTAAGTCTTCTATTGAATCAATATCCATATATTCTGGAACAGTTAATCCTAATTTTGTACCTTCTAAGTTCGGTCCAAGATCGACCAGCTTACTTTTATATTCATTTATATAATCACTATGTGTAGTTGGTAGCCATGCTGCTACTAATGCATCAGCGCTTCCATCTGCTACACCTGCAAACATAGGACCTGCTTCAACTTGTTTTAGCGTTACATCATAACCTTGTTGTTTTAGAACTGTACCAATCACATTCGTGCTGGCAATTTCAGATTCCCAAGCAACATAAACAAGGCTTATTTTCTGGCCATTGCCTTTTGGGACATCCTTCGTCCACTTGGCTACGATATCATCATGATTGTCTACCCAATTTTTAGCAGCTTCCTCTGGCTTTGTTCCTTCTTGAACATCACTCATTACTTTTTCCATATCAGATGGTTTCCAGTAAAATTGATCAAGAATTTTGAATGCACCAGGATTTTTTTCTTTTAATCCTTTTCTGACCATCGTGTGGATTGATTCATCTTTTCCAAATGATCCTTTTGGATCTTCTAAATATTTCAATTTATATTTTGTAAACATCCAGTGTGGCGTCCAACCAGTAACAATGATTGGTTCTTTTTGTTCATAAGCTTTTTTGAGTTCTGCAGTCATTGCAGCAGATGAACCTTCTTTTAAAGTCCAATCTTTTAAGCCATAATCACTCATTGCTTTTTCGGTTGCCTTCATCAGACCTGCACCTGGATCAATCCCCGTAATTTCATACTGTACTTGATCTCCTACTTTATTAGAAGATGTTTTGTCAGCTGTACCTACTGTGAAAGCAGTTGTAAGGAAAGAAATGAAAAAGATTAGTGTAACAAATCCATATACATATTTTTTAGCAAACTGATTGCCATAAACAGGTTTCCTTAAGTTTTGTGAGATTCTATCAAGAATAATAGCAATGATTACAATCGATAGACCCGCTTCAAATCCTTCACCAACTTTTATTTGTGTGACAGCACGATAAACCTCTGCCCCTAAACCTGGCGCACCAACTAAAGATGCAATAACAACCATCGATAGTGATAACATAATACTTTGATTCACACCTGCTAAAATCGTAGGAGCAGCCAATGGTAGCTGTACCTTCATGAGTTTTTGCCAAGTTGTTGAACCAAATGCATTAGTCGCTTCAATTAAGTCATTTGGGACTTCTCGGATACCAAGATTTGTAAGTCTTATTGTAGGCGGTACTGCGAAAATAACAGATGCTAAAATACCTGGCACAACACCAATCCCGAAAAAGAGAATAGCTGGTATCAAATACACGAATGCCGGCATTGTTTGCATAAAATCGAGAATCGGCGTAATGACCTGTTTCACTCGATCGTTTTGCGAAGCCCATATACCAAGTGGGATCCCGATTACCATCGTTATGATAACCGAGGATAATATTAAAGCTAATGATTCAATTGTTGCATCCCAAAGTCCTAAATTATCAATTAAAAGTAAACCTAGAAAAGTAAATAACCCTACTGTCCATCGACTTGTATAAAATGCTAATAATGTGATAAACAAAATTAACACAATCGAAGGACCTATTCCTAAAACCTTTACAAAGATATCTAATAGGGTTTCTGTGATGTTTGTGATTGTACTGAATAGCGGATTGAAATGTTTGATGATAAAATCAACAATGGCATCAATCCAATCTGCTAACGGTAATTTATGCATCCCCATTACATTAACCCCCTTTTATATTTAAATCTTCTTTTTTACCTGCAAGTGCTCCAATTACCGCACCTCTGATGATGACACCTTTTAATCTATTTTCTTTGTCAACAACAGCAAGAGGCAGAACCGAAGTCGCAAGCGATTCGATTACATCTGTAAGAAGTGTTTCTTCAGAAACTACCACAATATCTTTTTGCATGACTTCTTCAACACTTTTATTTTCTCTCAATGCAAGTGATGCTTCGTCAGCCGTTATTGCTCCAAGTAATTTTAATCTACGATCTACAACAAATATGCTTGAATATCCTTGATCTCTCATAATTTGAAGTGCTACCCTTGGACCACGGTCTGGCGTTATTCTTTCTGCGCGCTTAAGAACATTTGCCGCTGTTAATACTTTCGACAAATCAACATCTTCTACAAATCGCTCTACATATTCATTTGCTGGATTAACCATAATTTCTTCTGGCGAACCAATTTGTATAATATGTCCGTCCTTCATTAATGCAATTCTGTCGCCAATTCTTAATGCTTCATCAAGATCGTGGGTGATAAAAATAATTGTTTTCTTCATCGTCTCTTGTAATTCTAACAGTTCATCCTGCATGTCTTTCCTGATTAATGGATCGAGCGCACTGAAGGCCTCATCCATAAGCAAAATATCCGTATCACTCGTCAGAGCTCTCGCTAGGCCAACCCTTTGCTGCATACCTCCACTTAGTTGAGAAGGATATTGATTTTCATAGCCTTTTAATCCTACAATTTCTAAAGATTTTTTTGCTTTTTCAGTTCTTTCTTGTGCAGAAATATTTTGTATTTCAAGTCCATATTCCGTATTCTCTAAAACTGTTTTATGTGGGAATAATGCAAAGTTTTGAAATACCATACTGATTTTTTTTCGACGAACATCCCTTAACTGCTGTGCATTCATTTTCACTATATCTTCGTCGTCAATTAATATTTGACCAGTTGTGGGATCAATTAATCGATTTAACATTCTAATTAATGTCGACTTCCCGCTGCCTGATAAGCCCATAACAACAAAAATTTCACCTGGGTAAATTTCAAAATTAGCATCATTTACACCAATTGTTACGCCAGTTTCTTTTAAAATTTCTTTTTTTGAGTAACCTTTCTCAAGTAACTTTATGGCATTTTTAGGCGATTTACCGAAAACCTTCGTTACATTTTTCACTACAACTTTTGATTTCATCAACTCACCCCGTTTTAAAATTATTAATATAAATACTTTTTCCAATACATAATGTTTTTATGATGACGGCAGCTTTTTAAAGAAAGAATATTCAAAAAAGTAAACATGCAATAAAGCATGAACAATAAAAGTAGCCAAGTACTTAAAAAGTCTTGGCATGCTACAATTTGTCTCTCTTGGAAGAAGAAATGTCGTTCCAAGATTCATTTAAATGTAGTGGAAAGTTTATCTGCTATTAATGTTAACAATAAACTATGACAAAACTATGTCAGAACAATGTTAACAATGATACATTTGATTACAGACTTTTAACCAGTTTATTCCATTTTTTAGGTTATACCGTTCTAAGCCTTTTAGAACAAAGCGTTTTGCTACTGTCAATATATATTACAAAATGGTAATGTTTTTTATCTAAACTTAATTAAAAACTAGCTTTTCTCACTAAAGGTAATTCCAAAAATCCACCTATTTTCAAATTGTAAGTGTTAATGAAACGACTGGCCGTAAGATCTATCATCACTAGCAAATATAAATTAAATAAACCCCCTCAAGATGCTTGAGGGGGTTTTACTTAGTTATAAGTTAATCGATCGACAGTTTCGCGATCTAAACGTTTAATGACTTCTACAATAAGTTTTACAGTGTTTTCATAGTCATCACGGTGTAGGATACCAGAATGTGAGTGAATATATCTAGTTGGAATAGTAATGGCAAGCGACGGTACACCTTTCATTGTAATATGCATCGCGCCTGCATCTGTTCCTCCACCTGGCATTGCATCGTATTGATAAGGAATACCAATTTCATCTGCAACATTTACAACAAACTCACGTAAGTCTTTGTGAGATACCATTGAAGCATCATAAAGAACTATTTGTGGACCTTTTCCTAATTTGCCTTGAGCTTCTCTTTCTGAAACTCCTGGCATATCACCTGCAACACCAACATCTAGTGCAAAACCAATATCTGGATCAATTTTATAAGTAGATGTTTTAGCGCCACGTAGTCCAACTTCTTCTTGTACAGTACCAACACCAAACACAATATTTGGATGCGGTTGGTTTTGTAATTGTTCTAATACATCAATCGCAATTGCACAACCAATTCGATTATCCCATGCTTTTGCTAATAATAATTTTTCATTTTTCATTGTCTGGAATTCAAAATAAGGAACCACTTGATCTCCAGGACGTACTCCAAATTCTAATGCTTCTTCTTTACTTGAAGCACCGATATCGATAAACATATCTTTAATATCGACTACTTTTCTTCTAGCCTCAGGACTCATAATATGCGGTGGTTTTGATCCAATAATACCTGTTACATTACCTTCTTTAGTTGTAATCGTAACACGTTGAGCTAGCATTACCTGAGACCACCATCCACCGATTGTTTGAAAACGTAAAAAGCCTTTATCATCAATCTGTGTGACCATAAATCCAACCTCATCAAGGTGCCCGGCAACTTCAATTCTTGGCCCATTAGCATCTCCTGTTTTCACAGCAATTAAGCTACCTAAATTATCCGTCGTAACTTCATCAGCAAATGGCGTTATATATTTCTTCATTACTTCGCGTGGTTCATGTTCAAAACCAGCTACACCATTTGCATCTGTTAACTCTTTTAACATTTGTAACTTAGCATCTAAAGTAGACAAGGTCATCCATCCTTTTTTCTAATTAATGTTTATGTACATTATCTATTATACAATTAGCCTATCTTTTTGACAAAATCATAAGAATATTTAATCTTTAACCTACATCTTTTACACTTCCTTTTGGACCATGTTGAAAAGTAGCTTTCTTCCAATTCCCAAAAAAGTAATAAAGGATATGACATAGAACTGCTACTGTAAATGCAATTCCAAAGCTCCCCCAAATACTTAAAAAGCCATACTGATGTCCTAAATAATATGCGACTGGATTCCGTACTAACCACATCGCACAAAAAGTAAATAGTAATGGAGGCATAACTGCTCCCGTTGATCTGACAACCCCTGCAAGAACCAACGTTACACCGAATAAGATATATGGCCAAAACATAATATAACTAATTGTCACTCCTAAATCAATTGCATGCCCAGTCGTTGGTAAAAATAATGAAAAAGCTTGCTTACTAAATATATTTAATAAAAGAACAAGACCACCTGTCCAAATCACATTGAACAAAACACCGATCAAAGCAATACGTCCAATTCTTTCCAACTTCCCTGCACCAATACACTGTGCTACCATTGATGTCACTGCTCCACCAATTGCCATTGCGGGCATTTGAATATAACTTGAAAGTTGAAACGCCACACCAAAAGCAGCTGTAGATTCAGATCCAAATGAATTTACTAAGTGAAAGAGTGCTAAATTCGCTGAAGAAACAACGATCATTTGTAAACCCATCGGTATACCTTTTACAATTAGTACCTTTATTAAGCCCCAATCAAACCTAACTAAGTTTAACTCTTCTTTTTGTAGTCTTAAAAAATACTTTTTTGAATAAATCGTTATCACTAACAAAACAAAACTAAAAGTTTGAGCTATTAATGAAGCGAAGCCCGACCCAGATATACCCATTTCAGGAAAAGGTCCAATACCTTTTATGAAAAATGGGTTTAATATAACATCTAATCCAACAGATAATAGTAAAAAGTAAAATGGAGTTTTCGAATCACCAGACCCTCTCATGATTGCCATAACAAGTGTGTAAGCAAACATAAATGGAGTGCCTAAAAACATCATACGAGTATAAGAGATCGCAAAATTGATCGTATCCCCAGGTGTATTCATAAGCTTTAAAATTGTTGGAGAAAATACAAAACCAATGATTGCTACTATTAAGGAAAGGGCAATAAACAAGGCTAAGCTTGTACCTACTACTCTTTTCGCTTCACTAATATTCTTAGCACCTATATTTTGTGCTATTAAAATAACTGCTGCCATAGAAATCCCAAAAATGGCTCCTGACAAAAAGAACATTAATATATTCGCATTAGAAGTAGCCGCTAATGCTTGTTCACCTAAAAACTTTCCTACCCAAATTGAATTAATTGAACCATTTAAGGACTGCAGTACATTTCCTAAAAGCATTGGCAAAGAAAAGAAGAATAATGTTTTCGCTATTGGTCCTTCAGTTAATTGATTGCCGTGTAGGTTTTTGGGCTTAAACATCATATCCCTCCATTTCTATAAAATATTACTCTATTAATCATCGTAACAGAACAATTGCAATTAGATAAATAATTCACTCTACATTATGATCCATATTCAAATCATAATTCACACTAATTTCATAATTGCGATTTGAAGTAAAGCATAATTAAGCTTACAATGGAAAAGTACATTTTTAAATACAATCTCTGGAGACAATAATGATTACAACAACTGTTTTATATAAAGAAGCAAAACATTTCATTTCGCAGTGCTATGAAGAGCTTAATATCGCTGATCGAATAGAAGAACGTTTAAAAGATATTGAAAATGAAATAAAATCAACTGGCTACTATACACATACCTACCAAGAAATCGAACATGGTGCTAAGTTGGCATGGAGAAATAGTAACCGATGCATCGGTAGATTATTTTGGGATAAACTTCGAGTTCTAGACGCTCGCCATATAAATGATGATGAGGGTGTTCAACAAGAAATCATTCATCACATTCATTACGCTACGAATGCTGGTAAGATTCTTCCGACAATTACAATTTTTAAGCCTTGTTTAGATGAAACTGACTGTATACATATTTTTAACCATCAGCTTCTTCGTTATGCCGGCTATGAGACTGAACAAGGAATCATCGGTGATCCAAAATCTATTCCTTTTACAAAAGAGTGTGAAAGTCTAGGTTGGGAAGGTAAGAAAACAAATTTTGATATATTACCAATTGTTTATACTATCGATGGACAAGAGAAAAAATGGTTTTCAGTGCCTCAAGAAATAATTTTAGAAGTTCCAATTGAGCATCCTGAATTTGACTTTTCTCCGTTACAAGCAAAGTGGTATGCAGTACCAATGATTTCAGATATGCGATTGGAAATCGGTGGCATAACATATAGTGCTGCTCCATTCAACGGCTGGTACATGGGAACTGAAATAGGTGCACGAAACTTCGCTGACGAATTCCGGTATAATATGCTTCCACAGGTGGCTGACTTAATCGGATTAGATACGAAAAGAAATAGTACCTTATGGAAAGACCGAGCATTAGTTGAATTAAACATAGCAGTTTTACATTCGTTCAAAAAAAATGGTGTTAGTATTGTAGATCACCATTCAGCTGCTCAGCAATTTCAACAATTTGAAAAACAAGAATCAACATGCGGAAGAGAACTTACAGGTAACTGGGGATGGCTTATACCACCAATGTCTCCAGCTACAACGCATATATTCCATAATAGATATGAGAATACGATTATCAAACCTAATTTTTTTCCTAACAATAAAACCAATTAAGAATTATTAATTGATTAAACTAACATAAAGCGTGCTTAGAAATTTTTTCTGAGTACGCTTTATTTCGTTTTCTGATCACATTTCTTACCTTCATACCTCTCAATTTTGCTAAAATGAAAATATCGATGATTTCAAAATACAGATAAAAGGGAGAATTCAATGATACTTTTTAAAAATAAACACGTAACCGTTTTTCAAAGTGCATTATTTCAAACGAACTCAACTGTTGTTGAAACAGAGGATTGTATCATAGTAGTTGATCCAACATGGCTTCCAAATGAAATTAATGAAATTAGGAAGTATGTAGATGAGATTAGAAAGGAACGACCTATTTATTTATATTTTACGCATGGGGATTTTGACCATGTGATTGGTTACCACGCCTTCCCAGATGCTACTACAATCGGAAGTATCAATCTACATAATCACCCTGAAAAGGATAATAAAGTTGGGAAAATTAAACAGTTCTATTTAGATAATTATATCCAACATACTGAACCGATTCTTTTTCCTGAAATTGATTTGATTATCACCGAGGATGGTCAAACAATTAAAGTCGGGAATACATCTTTAGTTTTTTATCTGGCACCAGGTCATACGCAGGATGGATTATTCCTTTATGTCGATCAGTTAGATGTTTGGATTACAGGGGATTATTTATCTGATTTCGAGCTTCCAATCGTTTTTGATAGTGTGAAAAGTTATTACGAAACATTAGAAAAGGCATTTGAATGTATTACAAACAAGCAATTTTCATTATTGATACCTGGTCACGGTAAAGTAACTGAGTCAAAGGAAGACGCATTAAATCGCTTTGCCTTTGCAAAAGATTATTTAACTCGCCTTCAACAAGCTGTAAAAATGGAAGATGAAAAAGCGATCAGTCTTCTAGAGAAAGAATTTTTATTCCCGTCTACATTTACGAAGTTTTGTCATGAATGCAATGTTAAAAATATGAGAAGTGAGTATTGTCATTCTTAATAAAAAGGAGTATGCGAAGTACTCTCAATAAAAAGACCACACAACCTATAATACGCAATAAACTACTTACAACCTAAACGGATAAGTTTCAGCTTGAAAGTCTAATAAAAAAACAAAAAATCCTTAACATATACATGTTAAGGATTTTTAATGTTATTATTTTAAGTTAGCTTTTGCAGCGTTCGCTAATTCAGCAAATGCATTTTCGTCTGTTACTGCAATATCAGCTAACATTTTACGGTTAACTTCGATACCAGCTAATTTTAAACCGTGCATTAAACGGCTGTAAGAAAGACCGTTCATACGAGCAGCCGCGTTGATACGAGTGATCCATAATTTACGGAAATCACGTTTTTTCTGACGACGGTCACGGTATGCATACATAAGTGATTTCATCACTTGTTGGTTTGCAACTTTGAATAATGTATGTTTTGAACCGTAATAACCTTTTGCTAATTTAATAACCTTTTTACGACGAGCGCGTGTAACTGTACCGCCTTTAACTCTTGGCATATTGTTTCCCTCCTAGATATCTATCTAATCCGTTATCGTTCTTATTTCATGTTTGTAAGCATGAAGCGAATACGTTTGAAATCGCCTTTGCTTACTAATGAAGCTTTACGTAATTTACGTTTTGCTTTAGTAGATTTATTAGCGAATAAGTGGCTTGTGTAAGCAGAATTACGTTTTAATTTACCAGAACCAGTTCTTTTAAAACGTTTTGCTGAACCACGGTGAGTTTTCATTTTAGGCATATCGTGTTTCCTCCTCAAATAAATTACTTTTCGTTTTTAGGTGCTAAGACTAAGAACATACTACGACCATCCATTTTAGGGTGTGACTCAACAGTTGCAACTTCTGCACAAGCAGTTGAGAAACGATCAAGTACTCGTTGTCCAATTTCCTTATGCGTAATAGCGCGTCCTTTAAATCGAATAGACGCTTTAACTTTATCGCCTTTTTCTAAGAACTTAATTGCATTACGAAGTTTTGTGTTAAAGTCATGTTCATCAATTGTTGGACTTAAACGAACTTCTTTCATGCTAATAATTTTTTGGTTTTTACGGCTTTCCTTGTCTTTCTTTTGTTGCTCAAAGCGGAACTTTCCGTAGTCCATAATACGACATACAGGTGGTTTTGCCGTTGGTGCAACCATTACTAGATCAAGGTTTACATTTGAAGCTAACTCAAGAGCCTCTTGTTTAGTCTTGATACCAAGTTGATCTCCGTTAGGACCAATTAAACGAACTTCACGTGCACGAATTCCTTCGTTTACCATCATGTCTTTGCTAATAGTAAAACACCTCCAGGGTATTGTAAGAATTACCTTAATTTGTTTTTATTGAAGCAAACCTCAAACCCAATAAAAAAGTGTGGGTATATAAATACACCCACACTGACAGTATCAAAGTAATAATGATTCTGTTACCTGACAACAGCCTACAGCGTCATCCAGGTGAGAAGCGGGTGCTTCTACTTCAAACAAATAAGTATTCTTTTCTTACGTTACTATAACATAGCGACATGATGTTGTCAAGATTCGTATGTTTTATTCGCAACGAAATTTATTATAGCAAAGAAACTTATTTATGACAATCATTTTTTTATTTTCATAAAATTCATTTCGATTTTTCTTGTGTAAAGTCTTGTAAAGTATGTATGTGCACCCGTTCTTGAAAGATATTTTGTAATGTAACAATTAATGCTAAATCTACTGTGGCAGTATATAAATGAATTCTTTTGGGTGCAATGGCAGCTAATGGTACAATCAATTCATTATCAATGTATTCCCTGTTTTTGACTCCTTTACCATACTCTCTTAATGACTCTTTTGAGATTGGTAAGAGTAAATGATCATACACACTAAATTTCCCATCATATACAATATGAACATTAGGGATTAGTGAATCTGATTTTAAAACTAGTTGTCTTAAATTTTCAATTAGGTTTTGATATTCATTTTCTAATTTGTATTCATCGATCGCGATTTCACATACATAAGCAAGCTGCTTATTATACTCTTTTAAACGGAATGTAATGAACGAATCAAAGCTAAAGCTTATTCCATCTTTTACATATTGAATAATTGCGTTTGTAATCAATTGCTTGCTCTTACGTATTTTCTTTTGGTTTGGTACACTTCTTCTTGTCCCTCGTAATAATGACTGTGCAATTGGAATGATTTGCTGTTGTTCAACTTCCTCATAGAAAAAAGATGTATGTAAAATGGATTGAATCCACTTATCTTCTTTTTGAAGTAAAATAAATTGTACTAGCGTTGGCACTAAGATACTTTTTATTAACTCTTCAGTATTTTGAGGAAAAGTAATTAATATTGTATTCATTTTGTGTTTTCTTAGAAAGTATGGTCTCGATTGATTTTTTAAGCGTTTTTGTAATCGGTCGTAGACATAAGCTGCATCAATGGGTTCATTGAAAAAAATTTCAATCACCCTGTTCCCCCCTTTCAAGCACCACCTAGTCCTATATATATTAAGAAGAGAATTAAAAAATGCCGTAAAATCACTTTGATTCGTGATTTTACGGCATTTTTGTTTTTATGATGTGATATGTCTACGATTTGAACCAGAAATCCTAATTGGCTTCGCTAAATAATTAACACGATCTACAATGCGGGCTGCTTTTACTTGTTCTTCTTCTCCACGTTGTGAATATGTCAAATGGTGTTTTAATTGAGTGATATCTGCGTTTGAAGTAAAAAATGTAGGTAATTTTTCAAGCATACGATATTGAAGAATCGTACCTAGTATTTCATCCCTTGCCCAACTTGACATTTGTTCTGCCCCTATATCATCGAGCATCAATACTTCAACTTTTTTAACAGCTTGTATTTTTTCTTCTAATGTCCCTTCACTGATTGAGCTTTTTAATTCACGTAAAAACTCAGGCAAGTACACAAGCATTGATGAAATTCCTTCTTCTGCTAATTCATTTGCGATAGCACCAAGGATATATGTTTTCCCTACGCCGAATGGGCCGTGTAAATATAGCCCTTGCATCATTTTTCCTTTTTCAAAATTTTTAACAAATTGATCAGCAGCTATAATTGCTTCGAGGCGCCCATCTTCTTCTGTTGATAAATTAGACATTGAAGCTTGGAGCACATCTTTAGGTAGGTACAGGCACTTAATTAATGATTCATGCTTCTTACGTTGATCATTCTTTAAACCATTTGGACATCGATCATACTGAACATCAATTCTTTTTCCTTGTATGATTAGATGCGGATGATAGCCTTGAACCAAATTTTTACATCCTTCAAAGGTTGGGCAATCATGACATTCAACACTTTGACCTATATACTCATAAAGCTTATTTAAGCTTTTATCGATCATTTCATCTGTAATTTCATTTTTATTTTGAATTAAAAATGGTGCAACTTTTGGGTGACTGCGGACTTCATGTCGCATTTTTTCAAATGTATTTTGGAATTGTTTATTTTTCATTAATGCAGAGAATGCGTTTTGAATTGGTTCCATTTCGTCCTCCCGTTACCGTTTTTTCTTATTTTTATACATCTCAAGTTCTTTTACTAATAGTTTTCGTTTTTCATCAACCGAAGTGTCATTTGTCTCTACAGTTTTCGGAGCTACACTTGCTTCACTTGGTTGTAACCAGTCAGGTACGATTTCAGTACGAATTGCTTTGTTTCGTCTATTACCTGTTCTTGCCTTCGCAGCTGTTGCACCTTGTCTTGTCTCTTCAAATTCTTTTCGAGCAAGATCCATCGCTTGCTTTACTGTTGTTACACCTTTTCTTGCCCAATGGCTTGCGATTTTAATAACATAATTTCTAGACAACTTCTTATCTAAACGAATCATCACATAGTCAATTAATACATTTGCTACTCCAGGAAGTAACTTTTGATCAATCATAATCTCTTCAATAATTTTTAAATCTGCCTCACTTGGCTCTGCACCACCAGATATTTCTTTTAAATATTGGCGAGGTGAGATTGTTTCAAAGCATTGAATTAGTTTTTCTTCCTGTGTAGTTGGTTCTGCTTTCAGTTCTCTATGCTGAATTGGTTGAACCTTCTCAACAATCGTAGGCAATGCTTCATGATGTTGAAATTGATACCATTCTCTTGCTTCTAAACGCAGTGATTCAGTATTAATTTTATTTTCATCGTTTAATGCACGCATGACAATCGTTTTCATTTGAATTGGGTTAATGCCATATAAAAAAGCTAGCTTTAAAATGGTATCTTTAACTTCTACAGTAAAAGATCGTTTTGGAACAAATGAATCAGATAAACCATCTAAAAATAAATCATAATCAAACTCTTCCATTTTGACAGAAATTTTTAATGGCTGCTGCTCTTTTAACAACCTAGTATTCTGCGTTTCACTTTGAGTGATCTCATTATTCTTTTGTATTTCATGTAGTTGTTCCATTGTAACAGTTTGAAAAACGGAATCAAATGAACTAGAAATATCACGATATCCCTCTTTGGAAAACGTTTGTCTACTAAAAAAGTTTTTCGCTCGTTGATATTGAGTTTTACCGATTGTTTTGAAAAGGAAGATATTTAATATAGGATCTTCAAAAAAAGAATGGGGATCAAGCGGAGATTGAAGTTCATAAAGTAACTTCTTAGTACCTTCTTCAGACCCTTCATACACTTTAAGTAAACCGATTCCCTCTAACATTAACCTTTGCTCATAAATTGTCTTTAAATTTGTTCTCATCCCAAGCATTAAAGAATGATGTGTTAAATTATTTGGATTGAGGTCTGTTTGTTCACATTCACTCCATAAAGTCATGTACAAGCTTAATGCCTGGCTACCAATGATTGGTTGATACAACATCGTTAAAACCTGTCTGTGAAAATTATGTAAATATCCTGCAGCCAATACCGTGTATGGATCTGCAGGCAGAACATCCATCCAATGTTGCTTTTCAATAGACATTCAAACAATCCTTTCTTGTATCAAAAGAGCGAAGTACTATTCGTCCTTACCTCGCTCTTTGTTAATTAAATCTTTTAATTCATCAATGAATACATTTATATCTTTGAATTGACGATAAACTGATGCAAATCGAACATATGCAACTTCATCAACTTTAGATAAATGATCCATAACCATCTCACCTAAAACTTCACTTGGAACTTCAGATGTCCCACTATTTTTTAATTCTTTTTCTATATTATTAATAATGCCTTCAAGTTGAGATAATGATACAGGGCGTTTTTCACATGCCTTAATAAGACCTCTTAACATCTTATCTTTACTAAACTCCTCACGAGCTCCCTCTTTTTTAACAACTAAAATAGGATTATCTTCTACTCGTTCAAAGGTAGTAAAACGATGCTGACATTCTTCACATTCACGTCTTCTTCTAATTGATCGACCTTCATCCACAGGTCTGCTATCAAGTACTCTTGTCCCATTATAATTACATGTTGGACATCTCATCGTTTCATTTCAACTCCAAACACAGTTTTGTTAAACAGACTATTATAACTCTATACTATAACAAAATTCAAATAAACTAAAGTATGAAATGTGGAGGCGACTGTTCAGCTGCGACAAGCATAAGGAGAATAATCCATTTTTATAGACAAAAAAGAGAGGTGAATAATCACCTCTCTCCATTTTTTTAGTTACCACTAACAACTTTTACTTTATTAACTTGAATGGGACCCATTCCTCTAGGTAGCTCAACATTTTCACGCGTATCAGCTTCAAGAGCCTCAGCGATATAGTTTGCAGCTACATTTGGATCAATTCTATCACCGCAAGTGTAAACATCAATACTTGCATAACCATGCTCAGGAAAACTGTGAATAGTTAAATGTGATTCTGAAATGATTACGACACCACTAACGCCATGAGGAGCGAACTTGTGAAAAGCAACTTCACGAATTTCTGCACCAGAACGTAATGCAGCATCAACAAAAGTTTCCTCAATAAATTTCATATCATTTAATTTTTCTGTGTTACAACCCCATAATTCCGAAATGACGTGACGACCCATAGTATCCATATTCATTTCCCCCTTAAATAATTTTACATGACCCCTATTGCAAAAGTATGATCAACTACCACGGGGGAAAGTTAGTCCAAAGAGGTCCTAACCCTTTAAGTAATTAGTTATACTTTTAGAAGTTCACGAAAGTTAGTATACTTTTTTTAAATTTGAATTGCAAGATAAATTTCATTTTTTTGTAATTTACTAGTTTAAATGTGAAAAAAATATGTATAATACAAGCTATTTGCCCGAGTGCCCAGCATTCTTGCAAACTTCGAAAAGACTAGCCGATTATGAAATCAACTAGTCTTTTGTATTCGCTTACATTAGTTTGTGAAATTACGATTCTTAGTTTTGAACTGGTTCAAGCTTAGAAATTTTAGCAGCAACAATTGACACTAAGTCAACTACACGTCTAGAATAACCCCACTCATTATCATACCAAGCTAATACTTTCACTTTTGTCCCACCAATCACCATTGTTGAAAGTGAATCAATAATCGCAGAATGTGTATTGCTGTTAAAATCAATTGAAACTAATGGTTCATTACAGAATTCGATGATTCCATGCATTGAACCTTTTGAAGCTGTTTCAAATACTTCATTTATTTCAGCAACTGTTACTTCTCTTTTTAAATCAACAACTAAATCTACAAGTGATACGTTTGGTGTTGGTACACGTAATGCCATACCATGCAATTTACCATCTAAATGAGGTAATACTTTTGAAAGTGCTTTAGCTGCTCCAGTTGTTGTTGGAATGATTGACTGGCTACAAGCACGCGCTCTACGTAAATCTTTATGTGGATTATCTATATTTTTTTGATCATTTGTAAATGAGTGAACTGTCGTCATTAATCCATTTACAACTCCAAATTGCTCATCTAATACTTTGACAACTGGCGCTAAACAGTTCGTAGTACAAGAAGCATTTGAAATCACATTGTGTTGTTCTAAGTCTAATTTTTCATCGTTTACACCAATTACAACAGTTATATCTTCATTTTTACCTGGTGCAGTTAAGATGACTTTTTGAGCTCCTGCAGTTAAGTGCATTTTTGCTTTTTCTGCATCATTAAATTTCCCAGTAGCTTCGATTACGATATCAACATTTAGTTCGTTCCATGGAAGTAACTCTGGATTTCTCTCACTAATTAGGTCGACACGTTTTCCATCAACAAGTAAGTGATCAGCATTCGCTACAACCTCACCGTCAAATTTCCCATGAACAGTGTCATATTTAATTAAATGCGCTAAAGTTTCAGCTGGATAGCTAGCATTTATCGCAACGATGTTATAATCTGCATTTTTAATTGCTTGACGGAAAACCATGCGTCCAATTCGACCAAATCCATTTATTGCTACATTTACCATAAGTAAACCCCCAATTAAGTTATACTGATTTATTATATCCCCTTAATTAGTATAACACATAACGCGGATTTTGGTTAAACTATTTACATTATTTCTATAAATTATTTTATTTTTTTTAATAAGTCCATTACTTGTTTTTTTGTTTCAACTAGATTTCCATTATTATCGATTACAAAATCTGCTCTTGCTTCTTTTTCTTTAACAGGTATTTGTGATGAAATTCTACTGATTGCCTCTTCTCTTGTTAAATGATTTCGATTCATTAATCTATTTAACTGTGTTTCTTCATTTACTGTAACAACAATAACTTTTTCAACTAAATGGACTAAATTACTTTCATATAATAGCGGTATGTCCATAATGACAAGAGACTCTCCGTTTGCTAAATATGTATTGGTTTGCTCTAACATAACTCGTCTAACTTCTGGATGTACAATGCTATTTAATAGTAAGCGCTTTTCTTTGTCATTAAAAATAATACCACCAAGAAGAGGGCGATTAATCTCTCCATTTTGTAGGACGATTTCAGGGCCAAATGCCTCAATAATTTTTTTATAGGCAGGTTGTCCATTTTCAACAACTTCTTTTGCAATGATGTCTGCATCGACAATTGGTATGTCACATTCCTTCAAAAAATTTGAAACAGTACTTTTCCCACTAGCAATACTACCAGTTAATCCAAAAACTTTTCCCATTACTATCTTCTCCTCATAAAGTTATAGAGGTACCAAATGGAAGAAACTCCATTCGGGTACACTCTAACAGATTGCATTCACTACATCTTCATTAATCCTAGTAAAATCAAGAATACACCTGGTAAAAACGTTAATTTCTGAAGCCAACTATTTTGTGATAGAACATTTCCTAATTTCATACCAAACAATAAAAATAGCGCACTCGCGGTTGATGTTACGGCGGCTGTTAATAATGGTGAAAATCCAAGCATTGATGCACCAATACCAGCTCCGAACGCGTCAAGTGATAGTGCAAAGCCTAATAACATCGCTTCTAATCCATTAATACTACCAGAACGATCTAAGTCTGCCGCTGTAGGCTTTTTGAGTATTTTTACAACAATTCCGAGCACTTCAATTTCGAAATTGATAATTGTATCTTCAGAATCATTTTTTTCCTCAATAACTGAGTTTGACCCTTTATTTGATCGATAAAATTGATATAACACCCATAAGCCTATACAAACTAGTACAAATCCACCAATTCTTTTCGCAATGATTGGTGAGAAAAAATTCGTAACCGCATGGCCAATCCCCATCGAGGTCATTAAAATAATCCCTGAGCAAATTGCAATTGTGATAATTGATTTCATAGGGATCTTAACTTTTCTAAGCCCATATGTGAAACCAACACTACAGCTATCTAGGCTTAATGCACATGCTAGTAGAATTAATGATAGCATATTTACCATAAAAATAGGCTCCTCTCTTTCGTACTCACGTTATAGTATGAAAGAGAGGAACCGTATGTTAATTTTTTTTAGGCTGACAGTTTGGACAATACGAAGTACCTCTTCCGCCAACTGTTATTTTCTCTATTTGCTGACCACAATTTACACATTCTAAACCTTTACGGCCATAAACTTTAATAATCTCCTGGAAGGTACCAATTTTACCTTGCGAATTAACATAAGATCGAATCGTACTCCCACCCAGATCAACAGCTTCCTGTAATGTTTCAGTGATAATCCTTGCAAGTTCTTTAATTTGTTTTGGCTTTAATGCTGATGCAATCGTTTCTGGATGAATACCAGCTCTAAATAATACTTCATCAACATAAATATTCCCCAGACCAACCACTAACTCCTGATCCAATAAAACAACTTTTATTTTTCTATTTGACTGGCCAATCTTCATTTTCAAATAGTCAGCATTAAATTCATCTGAAAAAGGCTCTGGGCCAAGCTTAGTTAATGGTGGCTGGAATTGTTCCTCACCTTTTACAAACAAATGCATAGTACCGAATTTACGTACATCTTGATAGCGAAGCTCTGTATCATCATCAAATAAAAATCTCACATGAGTATGTGCTGCGACAGGTTCATCAGCTGGAAAGACGCGATATTTCCCTTCCATTCTCAGGTGTGAAACAAGAGTAAAATCCTTGAGCTGAAATAAAAGAAATTTTCCTCTGCGATGAATATCCTCAACAGTTTGTCCTTGTAATAATAACTGAAATTCTTCAATATCCTTAGGTTGTTTAATGATATTTTCCCATGAAACAATTACTGAAGAGATCGTCTTTCCAACGACTAAATCAAATAACGTTCTTCTTACCGTTTCAACTTCAGGTAGTTCTGGCATTTACACTACTTCCATTCTATTTATTTTGCTTCAAACCATGATTCACCAGAGTTGTAATCCACTTTTAAGGGAACAACTAACTCAACAGCATGTTCCATAACTTCTGGTACTAGTTTTTCTAAAATAGCTAACTCTTCTTTTGGCGCTTCTAAAATTAATTCATCGTGTACTTGTAAAATTAATTTAGCTTGAAGCTTTTCAGATTTTAAGCGCTCATCCAATAAAATCATCGCTTTTTTAATAATATCCGCTGCACTTCCTTGAATAGGAGTGTTCATTGCAGTTCGTTCCGCAAAACCTCGAACATTAAAGTTTGAACTTGTGATTTCAGGAATGTAACGGCGTCTATTTAAAATCGTACTAACAAATCCATCTAATTTAGCTTTTTGAATGATATCCGACATATAATCTTTGACTTTAGGGTAACTAGCAAAATATTTTTCAATAAAGATTGAAGCTTCTCGACGAGTAATGCCAAGCCCTTGAGATAACCCATAATCACTTATTCCATACACAATTCCGAAGTTTACTGCTTTCGCTTGTCTTCTCATATTACTCGTTACTTCGTCCTCATTTACATGAAATACATCCATTGCCGTTTTTGTGTGAACATCAAAATCATTTTTAAATGCTTCCATTAGATTTTCATCTTGTGCAATATGCGCAAGAACTCTTAATTCGATTTGTGAATAATCCGCTGCAAAAATGACCCAGTCTTTCTTTGAAGCAACAAATGCTTTTCTAATCTTTCTTCCTTCTTCCAAACGAATCGGTATATTTTGAAGGTTTGGATCAATTGAACTTAAACGACCAGTTTGTGCTAATACTTGGTTGAATCGTGTATGAACCTTCGAATCAGCTGTATTAATCACCTTTAATAAACCTTCAACATAAGTGGAATTCAATTTACCTACTTGTCTAAAGTGTAAAATCATTCTAATAATTTCATGTTCGGATTCTAATTTTTCAAGTACATCTGCTGAAGTTGAATATCCGGTTTTTGTTTTTTTACCTGAAGGCAACTGAAGCTTTTCAAACAAAATAATACCTAATTGTTTCGGAGAATTTATATTGAACTTTTCACCTGCAAGTTCATAAATTTTCTCTTCAAGTTCTTTTAATTTACTTGCCAGTTCAGTGCCCATCTTTTTAAGTGTTTCTTCTTGAACAGTCACACCTTCAAATTCCATATCTCCAAGAATAAACGTTAATGGGAGCTCTAATTCTGTTAAAAGCTCATATTGGCTATTTTTACGAAGCGATTCTTCTAGTGATTCCTTCAACTTACTAATAGCGATTGTTTTTCGAACAACATAATCTGCTAATAATTCTTTAGCAGGCTGTGCTTGTTTAGCCCCTTTACCGTAAATTGACTCTGCTGTTTGAATTGAAAAATTTATTTTTCCATTAATCAAATCAGAGAATTCTTTATTTGACTGTGCCGGGTCGTTTATATAAGAAGCAAGTAGTGGATCAAAATCTACGCCTTTTAAACTTATTTCTTTCCACTTTAAAGCCACATATGCTCCTTTAGCATCATAAACATTTTTCTTCGCTCGATCATCCTCTAGCCATGTTTTAAAAACATCTGATTCTAATCCAACAGGTGTGGGGATAAAGAAATGACCTTTTTCATTTGATAAACCAAACCCTTGAATTACCTCAGTATGATAGTTCTCACCGACCATCTCAACAATTAAGCTAGAATCATTACTTAAGTGATCTTCACTAATTGTTTCAAGAACATCAAACTTGATTTCTTCTAATTCTTCTGTTGGTTCATTTTCAAGCGATACGCCTAATTTTGTAAGTAATGATGTAAATCCAAGTGATTTAAAAAATTCCGCCACCTTGTCCATTTCAGCGTCTGGTCGTAGCGTATCATTCACCGTTAATTCAATCGGTGAATCTGTATTAATTGTAGCTAATTCTTTACTCATTAATGCTTGTTCTTTGTTTTCACTTAAATTTTGAAGTAATTTTGCACCACTTACTTCATCAATATTTTCATAAACGCCTTCAACAGTTTTAAATTGTTTTAGAAGTTTAATCGCCGTTTTTTCACCAATTCCAGGAACCCCGGGAATATTATCAGACTTATCACCCATTAAACCTTTCATATCAACAATTTGCTCAGGTGTCAGTTCATATTTATCTAAAATTGCTGCAGGTGTAAATTCTTCAACCTCTGTAATCCCTTTTTTCGTCATACTGACTGTAACTTGCTCATCTACAAGTTGTAATAAATCTCGGTCTCCCGAAATGACCTTTACTTCATAGTCTTCTTTTGAAGCCTGCTGAGCCAAGGTACCTATAATATCATCAGCCTCGTAATTTTCTAATTCATATCGTGCAATTCCATATGTGTCTAATAATTGTCTCACTAGTGGAAACTGCTCACTCAATTCAGGTGGCGTTTTTTGTCTTCCACCCTTATATTCTTTAAACGTACTATGTCTAAAAGTTGTTTTCCCCGCGTCAAACGCAACTAGCATATGAGTTGGTTTTTCATCTTCAAGAATTTTCATTAACATCATTGTAAAACCATAAATTGCATTCGTATGTACACCTTTATCGTTACTCAAAAGTGGTAAAGCAAAAAAGGCCCTATATGCAATACTATTTCCATCAATCAGTATTAGTTTCTTTTTCAAAATAAATCCTCCATATCACTAAGAAATGAGTAAGACGTTCTCTATATCATAAAAAATGATTTAGAGTTACGCGTTTTAACTCGCATTTAACTACTCTTAATGCGCGAATTCCTTCTTTTCCTGCTCTATTCATTTTAACTATATTTTACCATGAACTGATCACAAATGAAAAAGAGGTAGTCTAAGGAATCTTATTTTACAAAAAAGTCAATCTCCAAAGGAGTGCACTTCTTTTAAGAAATAAAATCTTAGAACTTCCTCTTTATTAATCGTGTAGTTCTCTCTCAAAAATTAATTCGACATTCGCACCTTCTAGTGCTTTTTGATTATTTAATACTTGATGCAATCGCCAACCACTTTTCGCGTAATTACCAACTACATCATAATAATGACGGTTTGAGGATTTAGTGTTAACTTTAACAAATTCATATTCGTACATGGGCAACCCTCCACACTCAGTTCTTATAATCATAATTTCCCCAAATTTAAGGAAAGTAATAGCAACACAAAGTGTAAAAAAAAGTAAACAAAAAAATCCCGAGAGCATTGCCTGCTCTCGGTTTCATTCTAACTCCTTGGATGAAGGGGTTTTCATCATTACTATAACAATTTTATATTAACGATAATTAAATCTACTGTAAAATCCTTGTAAATTGTTAATAATTAATATGTTTATTCAGCGTTACAATAAATGATGTACCATGGCCTAGCTTGCTTTCAACTTCAATTTTCCCTTTGTGAGCTTCAACAAGATGCTTTACGATTGCAAGGCCTAACCCCGTTCCTCCAGAGTTTCTGCTTCTCGCTTTATCAACTCGATAAAAACGTTCAAAAATACGAGATATTTCTTCTTTTCCAATTCCAACTCCAGTATCATTTACACGTACAACAATTTGCTCATTTGTTTCTGAAGCTGTAATAAAAACTTTACCGCCAGTAGGAGTATAATGGATTGCATTATCAATTAAATTGATAAAAACTTGTTTTAATCGAAGTGCATCTGCATTTACTACTAACGGCGTTTTTAAATAAAGTGCAAAATCAATATCCTTTTCTTCGGCTTTTTGAATTAGCATCTGCTGAACTTCTTCAATAATGAGTTTTACAGATACATCTTCTCTATCTAATTTAAAATTTTGTTGTTCAATTTTTGAAAGATCTAATAAATCTTGAATTAATGATTGCATTCGATCACTTTCAGTTAAAATAATTGATAAGAAATTTTTACACAGCTCTTCATTTTCCATTGCACCATCAAGTAAAGTCTCTGTAAAACCTTTTATTGATGTAATTGGTGTTTTAAGCTCATGAGAAACATTCGCGAAGAAATCCTTACGTACCTGTTCAAGTTTTTTCAATTCGCTAATATCATGGAAAACTAGAACGATCCCTTTCCACTCATGGTTAATGCCAATGATTGGTGCCCCGTAAACTTCAAAGTGTTTTCTTTCAATTGAAAGTGGTAAGATAATTTGCTTTCTTACTTTTACTTCCTTTAGAAAAATTTCTTCCACGATTTCAACGATTTCTTTATGCTTAAATGCATCGTAATACAATTCACCAATGATGCTTCTAGACTCAACTTTAAATACTTCTTTATATGTTTTATTTATAAGATTTACATGTCCTCTACTATTTATGAGTACAACACTACTACCAATATTATGAATAAGTGTATTTAACCGATCTTGTTGCATTTCTTGTTGAGTCGTCATTTCTTGGAGATTTTTTGCCAATACATTCATTGATTGACTCAACATTGTAGTTGTTTCATTACTTTCGGTAAATGTTCTAGCTTTATAATTCCCTTTAGATAACTCAATAGCGACTTGTGTAATGTCATCAATTGGTTTAGAAAATTGATGAGAATATCGAATGACTAGTACAATAATTGTCATTAAAACAAAACCTAATAAGGAAATTAATAGGATCCAAATACTACGATAAACTTCATTTATTGATTTAATTGAGTAATCAATTAGGAGGTAGCGCGTATCCCCATCATTGTTTACTATTTTTTTACCGTAGAATTTTTCACTATCATCTTCATGTTTTAGTTTGATGGCTTCATTACTTTTATCCAAATTTTTAAAGAAGGATGCTAGCGTACTCTTCGATAGTTTGAATTCGTTATTAGATTTTGCAACTAAATGACCTTGATCATCGTATAAAAATACTTCAATATTCAAGTCTTCTGAAATACTGTCCATCGTTTTTACGGTAATTTCATTTGGAGTAGATTCAACAAAAGAAGCAATTAAATTAGTCTCTTTCTCAATTCTTTGGTCATAGCTTGTCAGATAGAATGACTTAAAAGTCTGACCAAGGATTACTCCTAGGATCATTAAAATAACGATGATAATACTTGATAAACCATAAAGCAATTTCTGATTCAGTTTACTCATTGAATCTCGGTTCCTCTAGTTTATAACCTAATCCTCTAATTGTTTTTATGTATTGTGGTTTTTTCGAATCTTGCTCAATTTTTTCCCTTAAATGACTAATATGAACGTCTACAATTCGTGTATCTCCTGCAAAATCATAGTTCCAAACCGCACTTAATAATTGGTCTCTTGTTAAAACTCTACCTTTATTTTTCGTTAAATATAATAACAGCTCAAATTCCTTAGGGGTTAATTCTAAAATTTGTCCTTGGAAATAAGCTTCATAGTACTCTGGTAATATTTTCAAATCTGCAATAATTAATGTATCAGTTTCATCATTCGTTTCAACCGGAGTTTCAGTAATTTTACTTCTTCTTAAAATGGCTTTAACTCTTGCTACAACTTCCCTAGGGCTAAATGGTTTAGTCATATAGTCATCAGCACCTAGTTCTAGGCCCAGAACTTTATCAAATTCATCGTCTTTTGCTGTAACCATTAAGATCGGTGTTGTATTTCTTTGTAGACGTAATTCTTTACATACTTCCATACCATCTTTTTTAGGTAACATTAAATCTAACACTATTAATTCTGGTTTTTCATCAGTTGCTTTTTGCAATGCCTCGTCCCCATCGATTGCTGTAACAACTTGGAATCCAGCTTGTTCTAAGTTGAACTTAATTAAAGTTAAGATATGTTCTTCATCGTCTACTACAAGAATTTTATTGTTCATTACAAATTCCTCCAGGCTTTATTAGAAAACCTTCATCCAATTATCTCTTTATCTTTTTTAATCATACTAAAAATTTTGTATTACGTAAATTTAAATACTTATTCTTTATTTTCCCTAGTAGTGAAAAATTTATTGATAGTAATGGCCATTTTTATATTATAAAAATACAAAAAAAAGAATGTCGCATGACATTCTTTCAGACAAAGTATAAAAAATAGATATTCAGACTCGATTGAAAACGCTTGTCCTTCAAGGTGTGAAGCCTGGCAAGAGTCGTAGTTACATTAGAAGCTAATCATCACCGCAAGCAGGCGATTCTACGAAGAATGCGAGCGTTTGGTGGAAAGTCTGACATTCCTCTTAAAAATTATCGTATAAAAGACTATTTGATTGCTCTACTGTTGGTGGAATAACTGTAATATTACCTGATGCAATTTTAAGTTGCGATTTATTTAAAACGCTTACATTTAATGATACTTTATTATTTTTCAAATCGATATCCACTACTTCGAAATGAATTGAAATTGTTTCATTATGGTGTAAGTGATGATGATATTCCATTTCTTTTTTTATTTCATGGCTACCAGGACCAGGTAAGTGCTTTGTCACTGCTGCTGATACCATCCCACTAATTAAAACACCAGGAACAATCGGTTTCTGGAATTTTGTTTGTGATGCATAATTATATTCTGTATATAAAGGGTTTGTATCTCCAGTTAATGCGAGGTATAAATAAATATGTTTTTCTTCTATGTGTTCTGTAACAATTAACTTTTCACCAATTGATAATTCTTCAAGTTTTCGTCCGATTTTTGCTCTTTTTGTTAACATATTGAACCCCCTGTTTATCTTAATATTTTAAAAATTCTATAAACACTGTCGATATTCCTGCTTTTATTTACATTTTACCCAATAAATCTACTTTATTTTTATATTTATAAATAATAAAAAGGCTTGGTTTTACACCAAGCCTTTTCGTAACTATTAAGCTAAAACGTTCATAACGTTTTTTACTGCTTCAACTGAACGATCTAATGCTGCTTTTTCATCAGCCGTTAAATCTAATTCAATAATTTGCTCAATACCGTTTCCACCGATGATTGTTGGAACACCTAAGTAAATACCTTTATAACCATACTCACCTTCTAAGTAAGCGATAGTTGGTAATACACGGCGTTGATCTTTAAGGATTGCTTCAACCATTTCTACTAATGAAGCAGCTGGTGCATAGTATGCACTACCATTTCCTAATAGGTTTACGATTTCGCCTCCACCCTTACGAGTCCGTTCAACAATTGCATCTAATCGCTCTTTTGGTATTAAGTTTTCCAATGGAATCCCACCTGCGTAAGAGAAACGCACTAGTGGTACCATATCATCACCGTGTCCCCCAAGAACGAAACCAGAAATATCTTTAACAGATAAGTTTAATTCTTGTGCAACGAAAGTTCTGAATCGAGCTGTATCAAGAACACCTGATTGTCCAATAACGCGATGTTTTGGGAAACCAGATTCTTTGAATACCGTATATGTCATTGCATCAACAGGGTTCGTTAATACAACAATTGTACAGTTAGGAGAGTGCTTAACGATTTCGCGAGTAACTGCCTTCATAATGTTAGAGTTTGTTGAAACTAAATCATCACGGCTCATACCTGGTTTACGAGCAATTCCAGCTGTGATTACAACCACATCTGAGTTTGCTGTGTCAGCATAATCGCTTGTACCGATGATGTTTGCATCAAATCCTTGTATTGGACTTGCTTCAAGCATATCAAGCGCTTTACCTTTTGTAGGATTTTCTAATTGAGGAATGTCTACAATTACTACATCCCCTAATTCTTTTTGAGCAAGCAAGAAAGCTGTTGTAGCACCAGTAAATCCAGCACCTACTACAGAAATTTTACGTCTACGAATTGACATGTTAAATACCTCCCTTATGTTTACTCTTTAATTATACAAGAACTGATTCCATATTAGAAATTAATTCATTTGCAAATTCTGAGCATTTCACTTCAGTTGCACCATCCATTAAGCGAGCGAAGTCATAAGTTACAACTTTAGAAGCAATTGTTTTCTCCATTGATTTTAAGATCATTGAAGCAGCTTCATTCCAACCCATGTGCTCAAGCATTAATACGCCTGATAAAATAACTGATGATGGGTTAACTTTGTCTAATCCAGCATACTTAGGTGCTGTACCATGAGTAGCTTCAAAAATTGCATGTCCAGTTTCATAGTTGATATTAGCTCCTGGAGCGATACCAATTCCACCAACTTGAGCAGCAAGTGCATCAGAAATATAATCACCATTTAAGTTCATTGTAGCTACTACATCAAACTCACGTGGTCTTGTTAAAATTTGTTGTAAGAAAATGTCAGCAATACTGTCTTTTACAAGAATTTTGCCAGCTTTTTCAGCATCTTCCATTGCTTTGTTAGCAGCATCTTTACCACTAGTTTCTACAATGCGATCATACTCAGCCCAAGTGAATACTTTATCACCGAATTCTTGCTCTGCAACTTCATAACCCCAGTTCTTAAATGCGCCTTCAGTAAATTTCATGATGTTACCTTTATGAACTAGTGTTAATGATTTACGGTTTTCTTGAATTGCATAGTTAATTGCAGCACGTACTAAACGTTTTGTTCCCTCTTCAGAAATAGGTTTAATTCCGATACCTGATGTTTCAGGGAAACGAATTTTATTAACACCCATTTCTTTTTGTAAGAATTCTAAAACTTTTTGAACTGCTTCAGAACCTTTTTCGTATTCAATACCAGCATAAATATCTTCTGTATTTTCACGGAAAATTACCATGTCAGTATCTTCAGGACGTTTAACTGGAGAAGGTACACCTTCAAAGTAACGTACTGGACGTAAACATACGAAAAGATCTAATTCTTGACGTAAAGCCACGTTTAATGAACGAATTCCGCCACCTACTGGAGTCGTTAAAGGTCCTTTAATAGCGATCATATATTCTTCAATAGTGTTTAAAGTTTCTTGTGGTAACCATTCGCCAGTTGCATTAAATGCTTTTTCACCAGCTAATACTTCTTTCCACTCGATCTTACGAGTGCTATTATATGCTTTTTCAACAGCTGCATCTAATACACGTGAAGATGCTGTCCAAATGTCTGGGCCTGTCCCATCTCCTTCAATAAAAGGAATAATTGGATTGTTTGGAACGTTTAACTCGCCATTTACTAATGTAATTTTTTCAGCTTGCATGATTGCTCCCCCTTGAATAAATACTTTATTACATACTTATGAGAGGAAGATTCCTCTTCCTCTCTTTACTATACCATTATTCAAACATTAAATACTATTTTAAGTATTCAATATTTTCATTATGCACGCTCTTCAATTGGAATGTAAGAGTTTTTCTCTGGTCCTGTGTAATCTGCACGCGGACGGATAATACGATTGTTATCATATTGTTCTAAAACATGTGCAGTCCATCCAGACATACGGCTAATTGCAAAGATCGGAGTAAATAGATCATGTTCAATTCCTAAGCTGTGATATACAGACGCAGAGTAAAAATCAACATTTGGTGGGATATTCTTTTGAGTTGTAACAATCTCTTCAATTTTTTCAGACATTGTATACCATTTTAATTCTCCAGTAATTCCACCTAATTGACGTGACATTTCTTTAAGATGCTTAGCACGTGGGTCTCCACCACGATATACGCGATGGCCAAATCCCATGATTTTAGCTTTTGCATCCATTTTTTCTTGAATGTAAGCCTCTACATTTTCAACGTCTCCAATTTCAGCTAACATTTTCATAACGCTTTCATTTGCACCGCCGTGTAAAGGTCCTTTTAAAGCACCGATCGCAGCCGTAATACCTGAATAAATATCAGATAATGTTGCTACGCAAACGCGTGCAGTAAAAGTTGAAGCATTTAATTCATGGTCAGCATGTAATACTAATGCTTTATTAATTGCTTCTTCAGCGATTTCATTAGGTTCTTCACCTGTAAGCATGTATAAGAAGTTTGCTGAGAATGAAAGATCTTTACGAGGAGCGACTGGTTCAAGCCCTTGACGAACTCGAGAAAACGCTGCCACAAATGTCGAAATTTTTGCTTGTAATTCAATTGCTTTTACATAGTTAGAGTTTGCATCCATTGCTTCAGCATTCTCGTCATATAACGCAAGCATAGAAATTACAGTACGTAGAACTGTCATAGGATGTACATCTTTAAAGTTAGTAGATTTTAAGAAAGTAATAATACCTTCAGGCAATTCTGCATGATCCGCAAGTTGAGCTTTTAACTCTTTAAGTTGCTCTTTATTTGGTAATTTGCGGTGCCATAATAAGTAAACTACTTCTTCAAAACTTGCGAACTCCGCTAATTCATCGATGCCGATACCTACATACGTTAATGTATCATCAATAATAGAACTTATAGAAGTTGTAGCAGCTACAACACCCTCTAAACCACTTTTAACTGTCATATTCCCCTCTCTCCTTTACGTAAAAAATTTCCCCTAGTGTTTTACATACATATACTGGTATAACAACTAAAATATACATTTGTATATGTAGAAAGGAACCCTACTATAACTTATTATAAACAATAATCTGACTTTTGTGAATGAAAACAATTTACTAAAATATAATTATTATTAAATTACTTTATAAAATCAACAATCCAAATGAATAGATATGCGATTCCAGCACCAATTAAAGGCCCAACTGCAACACCTTTAAATAAAGCAACTGACAAGACTGTTCCAAGTACTAATGCAGCTGTAATTTGCGGACTAGTTGCTAATAGATTTACTCCACCTTTTGCTAAAAGCGCAACTGCAATTCCAGATAATAATGCAATCCATGCAACTGGTGTTTTAAGTGCTTCTCCTAAATGTTTAAAACCAATCTCACCCGTTGCAATTGGTACTAATACTGCAATTGTTATGACAGTTACTCCTAAATTTATTCCTTTTGATTGTAAATATGGAAAAACTCTATCACCAATTGGAGTATATTTTAATAGTAACAATACTATAATTGAAATAATTAAAGAGTTATTTTTTGCGATTACGCCTATTAATAATAGAATCATTAGGAATATTGTAGATTCACTCATTATAATTTCCTTTCTATGTATAATTTATTAATAAATACATTTAAACTTTACTATTATAAAAAAATATTTCTTGGTAAAATAGAACTTAGTTAACATAATTTCTCAAACGAAAGGGGGACGAAAAATGAGCCGAGTTTTAGTTTATCAAATCATTCGTTTCTTATTTGTTACTACATGTATAATTCTCGGACTTTACGTGGCTTTATTTGTATCAAAACTTACATACCCATTTATTATTGCTTTTATTATCGCATTTCTATTAAATCCACTAGTAAATTTATTAAATGTAAAAGCGAAAATACCAAGAGGTATAGCTGCTTTTATCTCGATTATTTTATTGTTGTCAGTTGTTGCTGGATTATTTACACTTTTAATCACTGAAATCATTTCAGGATCCACTTATTTAGTGCAAGTAGTACCTGAGAGCTTTCAACGTCTTGTGTTTTTTGTAGAAAACTTAGTGACTGATAAAATAATACCGTTATATGATGTGGTTATGAATGAATATAGTCAGCTTGGAGCTGGACAGCAAGCAACCATTCGTACAAATATCCAATCTATTGGAGATTCTGTTATTAATCTAGGAAAAGGTGCATTAAATGGGATTATTGATGGGATAAAATTGATCATTGCCGTACTCCCAAATACAGCTACTCTAATTTTTGTATCATTACTAGCTACATTCTTTATTAGTAAAGATTGGTATAAAATTAAAAATTTATTTGCAATTTATACGCCTAAACGTATTAAACATTACAGCAAAACAATTTTCACCGATTTACGAAAAGCATTATTCGGTTTTATCAGAGCACATATTACTTTAATTTCTATGACAACAGTGCTTGTATTAATCGGATTATTAATTTTAAGAGTTCCATTTGCAATAACAATTGCAATATTAATCGGGTTAATTGATTTACTTCCATACTTAGGTACTGGCTTAATTTTTGTTCCATGGATTCTATATACATTCCTAACTAGTGATTATTCTTTAACGATTGGACTTGCAATTTTATATGCGGTTGTCATTGTTCAACGCCAACTTGCAGAACCAAAGATTTTATCTTCAAATATCGGCTTACACCCACTTCCAACATTAATTTCTTTATTTGTTGGATTTAAATTCCTTGGATTATTAGGATTAATCGTAGGGCCAGTAACCTTAGTTGTTTTATCTACATTGTACAGAGCGAAGGTATTTCATGAGCTTTGGTACTACATTAAAGGAACACATAAAAAAACGTGAAAACTACTGTTTTCACGTTTCATACTGTCTGTCAAACGCTCGCTTTATTCGTTGCTTCACCTGCTTGCGGTGCTCATTACCGTCTTAGGTAACTCCGCTCCTATTCAGGCTTCACGCCTCGAAAGACAAGCGTTTTCAGACAGTATGAATCTCTATTTTTTTGTACTTTGTCTGTACACTGAAACGTGAAAACTACTGTTTTCACGTTTTTTATTTTTTTATATAACCCGTCCAAACAATGTTTCCTTTGAATTTTTTCATCACAAACATTAGTAAAAGTTGAACGAATTTAAGTCTGATTGGTTTAATTAATAAAATAACTGCTATCAAATCTGTTATTGGTCCAGGAATCACTAATAATAATCCGATTAAGAAGAATGACAGTCCTTCTACCATTAATAAATCGGGCATTTTCCCAGCTCTGAACTGTTCTACAGCCTGTTGTTTTACTGTGATCCAAACATTCTTCATAATGTAGGAACCAATTAATAACGTACCAATTAACCATAAGAATACGGAAATTGAACCTATAAATCTACCAAGTATGATTAGAAAAATAAAGTCAATTACAGGAACCAACATTAGCCAACCGAAAAGTTTTTTCAGAGAACTCACCTCAAAATTATTTAGAATGTAAAAAAGAGAAGGAACATCGCTCCTTCTCTTTATTATATATTATAAAATACTTTTATGTCCTGTACTAACTATTCCACGAGAAGCATCTACAGTAACTGCTTGACCATTTACTAAGATATTCGTTGCATTTTCAACTCCAACGATTACCGGAATACCTAAACTTACGCCAACAACCGCAGCATGGCTAGTTAATCCGCCTTCTTCAGTAATAATTGCTGCTGCTCTTTCAATAGCAGGCATCATATCTTTATCAGTACAATTTGTTACTAAAATACTACCAGAAGTAACTTTAGAAACAGCTTCTTCGCCAGTTTTTGCAACAACTACTTTACCTGCTGCAGATTTACGACCAATACCTTGACCTTGAGCGATTACATCTCCAACTACATGAATTTTCATCATGTTTGTCATTCCTGTTTCACCAACAGGTAATCCAGCTGTAATGATCACTGTATCGCCATTTGAAACGAATTTCGCTTCTTGAGCTGCATCCATTGCATGTTGTAGCATTTCATCAGTTGTGTTTGCTCTTTCTCTATATTGAGTTTGAACTCCCCATACTAATGTTAATCGACGACAAATACGGATATCTGAAGTAATTGCTAAAATAGGCGCTTTTGGACGATATTTAGAAATCATTTTCGCCGTATGTCCGCTTTCAGTAGGTGCGATAATTGCAGCTACTTGTAAGTTTAATGCTGTAGCAGCAACAGACTGACCAATTGCATCTGTAATCGTACCTTTATTTTCTCTTTGGCGTTTTTTGAACAATTCATCATATTGTAGACTTTGCTCAATACGTAAAGCGATAGAGTTCATCATAGAAACAGATTCTACTGGATATGTTCCTGCAGCCGTTTCACCTGATAACATAATTGCATCAGTTCCATCTAAAATTGCATTTGCAACGTCACTTGCTTCAGCACGAGTTGGACGTGGATTACGTTGCATTGAATCTAACATTTGCGTAGCAGTAATAACTGGTTTACCAAGAATATTACATTTTTTAATTAATGATTTTTGTACTAAAGGTACATCTTCAGGTGGAATTTCTACACCCATGTCTCCACGAGCTACCATTAAACCGTCAGAAACTTCAAGGATTTCATCAATATTATCGATTCCTTCTTGGTTCTCGATTTTTGTGATGATTTGAATGTAATCTGCACTATGCTTACCTAAAAGCTCACGGATTTCTAATACATCAGATGCTTTACGAACAAATGACGCAGCGATGAAGTCGATACCTTGTTCAATACCAAATTCAATATCACTTACGTCCTTTTCCGTAATTCCAGGTAAGTTTACACGTACATTTGGAACATTAACACCTTTTTTATTCTTCACTAAACCACTGTTTAATATTTTTGTGCGAATATCTTTTCCTTCAATCCCGATTACTTCTAAACCAATTAGACCGTCATCGATTAGGATTCTTGAACCCACATGAACATCATCAATTAAACCTTCATATGAAACCGCGAATTTTTCAGCTGTTCCCATTACAGGCTCTGTTGTAATGATTACTTCATTACCAGTTGTTAATTCGGCTTGCCCACCTTCAAAATCTAACGTACGGATTTCAGGTCCTTTTGTATCTAATAAAATTGCTACTGTTTTACCAGTAATTTCTGATGCTTCACGGATACTCTTAATTCTTCCTGCATGTTCTTCATGAGAACCATGAGAGAAGTTTAATCGAGCTACGTTCATACCTGCATTAATTAATTGTACTAATTTTTCTACCGATTCACTAGCCGGACCAATCGTACAAACTATTTTTGTTTTACGCATTTTTTACCCTCCAAATATATATAAAGACAACTTTTAACTAAATCATATTACTCAGTATAGCTTACTTAAAGTATTAAAATACTGATTTTCACATGTGGAAACGATTGCTCAAAAAAAGTAGCTAACTTAGATTGATAGCTCTTGAGATAATTGATACATACTTTTATCAAGTTCATGTTTTTGTGCTAACGCTTCAATGATGTCATGATCAACCAATTTATTATTTTGGATACCTACACAACGCCCACCTTTGCCTTCCATAAGAAGTTCAACAGCTTTAGCTCCTAAACGACTAGCAAGTACTCTATCTGCTGCGCTAGGCGATCCTCCTCGTTGTACATGACCAAGGACAGTAACCCGTGTATCAAAATTCGTTTTTTCTTCAATTACCTTGCCGATTTCAATCGCACTTCCAACGCCTTCTGCAACAACAATAATACTATGCTTTTTACCACGTTCGCTACCGCGAGTTAATCTACTAATAATATCATCCATGTCATAGTCACATTCTGGTATTAAAATTGTTTCAGCACCATCTGCTAATCCAGCCCATAGAGCAATATCCCCTGCATTGCGTCCCATTACTTCGATTACATATGTACGTTCATGTGAAGTGGCTGTATCACGAATCTTATCAATAGCATCAATTACAGTATTTAAAGCTGTATCGAACCCAATTGTAAAGTCTGTTCCTGGGATGTCATTATCAATCGTTCCCGGTACACCAACACAAGGATATCCATGCTCAGTTAATTTTTTAGCTCCTTGGTAAGAACCGTCACCACCGATCACGACTAATCCTTCAATTCCAAACTTTTTCAGTTGTTCAATACCTTTCATTTGACCTTCTAGTGTCTTAAATTCAGGACAACGGGCACTAAGTAATTTTGTACCACCACGATGAATAATGTCGCCTACTGAACCAAGTTCAAGTTTTTCGATATTCCCATTGATTAAGCCAGAGTATCCTTGGTAAACACCATATACTTCTAAGCCATGAAAAATTGCTTTACGCACAACTGCACGTACTGCAGCATTCATACCTGGAGAATCTCCCCCACTTGTTAAAACTCCAATTCTTTTCATATGTATCCACCTCAAATGATTTTCCATTAATACATTATTAATTCATTTAAATAAAGTAACATGTTCTACATTTTTAAACAATAGATATAATGTGAACTTTTTCATAAACTTCTAAAGAAATATCATTTTCTAAAATAAAGCAAGTAGAAAAAACACAGATTTACATATATTTTTTACATATTTCTTAAAATAATACAAAAAAAGAGTATGCTCACATAATTGTTTCACACACTCTCGAAGTTAAACCTTAGTTTTATTTGTAAAAAGAAATCTGTCCTAACTTTGCGTGTTTATCATATCTTTGTTGAACTAGTTCTTCTTTATCCATTGATAAAATTGATTTTAATGTATCATATAAATACTGATCAATGTTTTTCGCCTGTTGTTCAACATCATTTTGTGCCCCACCTTTTACTTCAGGTATCATTTGGTCAACAACACCTAATTCAAGTAAATCTGGAGCAGTTATTTTCATCGTTTCAGCAGCCCTACGAGCTTGAGAAGCATCTTTCCATAATAATGCAGCTGCACCTTCTGGTGAAATAACAGAATATGTTGAGTTCTCTAACATCAGTAACTTGTTACCAACGCCTAAACCAAGAGCTCCACCACTACCACCTTCACCGATTACGATACAAATTGTTGGTACTTTTAAACCTGCCATTTCAAATAAATTGCGGGCAATTGCTTCACTTTGTCCACGCTCTTCAGCGGCTTTACCTGGGTAAGCACCTTTTGTATCGATAAATGTAATAATTGGTCTGTTAAATTTCTCAGCTTGCTTCATTAATCTTAATGCTTTTCTGTATCCTTCTGGATGAGGCATACCGAAATTACGACGTATATTTTCTTTTGTATCTTTACCTCGTTGGTGACCGATTACTGTGACAGGCAAACCACGATAAGATGCAATACCACCTATAATAGCAGCATCATCACCGAATAATCTATCTCCATGACATTCAAAGAAATCTGTAAATAATCGGTTTATATAGTCCATCGTTGTTGGACGTTCTGGATGTCTTGCTACTTGGACACGATCCCAAACTCCCATGTTACCATATATTTCGTTTTCTAAAGTTTTTAAACGTTCTTCTAAACGTCTAATTTCTTCAGAAAAGTCTACATCATGTTGGTTTGTATAAACCTTTAGTTCATCTATTTTTGTTTTTAGTTCATGAATCGGTTTTTCGAATTCTAACATAACCACTATTGAAGGACACCTCCTTGATGTAAATGAAGGATCGTAAATAATTTTGAACGCATTTCTGTACGTGGAAGAACTGCATCAAGTTGTCCATGATTTAAGAGAAACTCTGCTGTTTGGAAATCCTCAGGCAATTCTTCACGAATTGTTTGTTCGATGATACGGCGTCCCGCAAATCCAATTAATGCACCTGGCTCTGCAAAATTAAAATCACCTAAAGATGCAAAACTTGCAGATACTCCACCTGTTGTTGGATTTGTTAAGATTGAAATTGCTAAACAATTAAGTTCGCTATGTCTCTTAAGTGCAGCACTTGTTTTAGCCATTTGCATTAAACTTAAAATACCTTCTTGCATTCTTGCTCCACCAGAAGCGGTAAAAATGATGAAAGGTAAAAACTCTGAAGTTGCACGCTCAATTGCTCTCGTAATTTTTTCACCAACAACAGATCCCATACTTCCCATTCTAAATCTTGAATCCATAACGGCAATTACAACAGGAATTCCATCAATTGTTCCTTTTCCTGTTACAACAGCTTCGTTTAAATCAGTCTTTTTACGATCACTTTCAAGTTTTTCTATATAATCTGGGAAATGTAAAGGATTCGTAGAAATCATATCTTTATCAAACTCTTCGAATGAAGCTTCATCAAGTAAAAATTCAATTCTTTCAAAAGCAGTCATTTGATGATGATATCCACAATTACTACAAACTTTTACATTTTTTATTAATTCTTTCGTTATGCTTATTTTTTTACATTTAGGACATTTTGTCATAACACCGTCAGGTAAATCTTGTCTCATTACTTCTGAAGGTATGGATGCATATTTTTTCTTTTTGGAAAATAAGTCTTTTATTTGCAACCTAATTCCTCCTAACTTTTTTAGTACTAAATACTAATAGGATACAATAAATGTTATACACTTTTTGTTAACATTTGTCGATAAAATTCAGCTAAATTTCGTCATTTTAAAATTTCTAAACAGTTGAAATTTGTAAAAACTTATCAAAAATTAGCTTTTTTACGCACATTCAAAATCCCTTGAAATTCAACGTTTTCCAATGTTTTTTTACCCATTTAAATATTATAACAGATAAAAAAGGATAGTACTACACTACTTATTTTGAGTATTGTAATACTATCCCCTCCAAATATTAATATCTGGTGATAAAAACTATTTAATTAAAGCTAGTTTTTTTGTTTTTTCTTCGATTTCTTTAGGGTCCACTTTAATACGTGCAACACCTGTTTCCATAGCAGCTTTCGCAACACTTGCTGCTACTTTTGGTGCAACGCGTGGATCAAATGGAGCTGGGATAATGAAATCTGGAGCTAAATCATTTTGACTAACTAAACTCGCAATTGCCTTTACAGCTGCAATTTTCATTTCTTCGTTAATATGTGTAGCTCGAACATCTAATGCACCGCGGAAAATTCCTGGGAATGCAAGAACATTGTTAACTTGGTTTGGATAATCACTACGTCCTGTACCAATTACTAATGCACCAGCTTCTTTTGCATCTTCTGGCATAATTTCTGGATCAGGGTTTGCCATCGCAAAAATGATCGGATTTTCATTCATTGAACGAACCATTTCTTTCGTAACTGCTCCTTTTACAGAAACACCTACGAATACATCTGCATCTTTAATTACATCTGCAAGGCTTCCTTGAATTCGATCCTTATTTGTATATTTAGCTACTTCGTTTTTTACACTATTCATACCAGTTGGTCGACCTTCATAAATAGCACCTTTTGTATCACACATGATGATAGAACGTACACCGAAACGATATAATAATTTTAAAATTGCAATTCCTGCTGCTCCGGCACCGTTTAGTACTACTTTTATGTCTGCCATATTTTTATTTACTAATTTTAATGCATTTACTAATCCAGCTAATGTAACAATAGCAGTTCCATGCTGATCATCATGGAAAATTGGAATATTTGTTTCACGTTTTAAGCGTTCTTCTATAATAAAGCAGTTTGGAGCTGCGATATCTTCTAAATTAATTCCTCCAAATGTAGGCTCTAACAGCTTAACAGTTTGGATGATTTGTTCAACATCTTGCGTTGCTAAACAAATTGGAAACGCATCTACACCAGCAAAGCTTTTAAATAGTGCCGCTTTGCCTTCCATTACTGGTAATGCAGCTTCTGGTCCAATATTTCCAAGACCAAGAACAGCAGATCCATCAGAAACAACACCAACCATGTTACCTTTCATCGTGTACTCATACACTCTGCTTTTTTCTTCATAAATTTCTTTACATGGCTCAGCAACACCTGGTGAATATGCTAAACTTAACTCTTTTGCATTTGTAACAGGTACTTTTGAATTTGTTTCTAATTTACCTTGATGAATCCTATGCATATGTAATGCTTCTTCACTTAATAATGACAAACTGTTCACTCTCCCTAATAACGACGAGTTGAAATTATTTCAACTGTTTATTTCTTGGAAACTTTTTTTTTATAATAGATGTCTTTATTTTTAGAATAACATCCATCTTAATAATAAATGATTTTAAAGAAAAATGTCTATTTCTTTAATACAACATTTTCATCTCCGACAATTTTTTTCAACATAGACAGACATGTAACTGTAGGATTTACGAAGTATTGTTCAGACAATTGAACTGCTTTCTTTTCTTCTTCATAGTATAAAACCACTTTCGTATGACCCTTAAATTGTGCGATTGCTTGTTGAATTGTAAATGAAATGTTTTTATTAGTATGTCCACTAACTTTAATAAATAAAGTTAACTCTTTTTGGCTATTTCTCTCTTCAACTTCCTCAACTGTCAAAACTTCATTTATGATTAATTGCTTTCTCTCATCACGTTCATCTATTTTAGCCCTTACAACGACGACTTCTTTTTCCTTTAATTTATGGCGATACTTTTCTAAAGTTTTAGGAAAAACGACGGCATCAATTAATGTACTCATATCTTCTACTTGTAAAAATGCCATATGTTGCTGTTTCTTTGTTTTCGTGACTCTTAGGTCCCGAACGTATACAAAAACAAGCTGTTCCTCTTTGCTATTTTGAATCATAGATGAAATCGTTGACGTTCCACTTTCATTCTGTAATTTCTCATACTGGCTAATTGGATGGCCAGTTAAATACGTTCCCAATGCTTGTTTCTCAAGTTCAAGCTTAATTGAAATTTTCATCGGGTCAACTTGGATTAATTGTGGTTTTGGCACAAAATCTTCATCCAAAAATAAATCAAATTGATCTTCATTTTCTGGCCTCACAATATCAACATAATCAAAAATAATATCAATATTTGCAAGAAGAGTTGCCCGGTCTATTCTGAATTCATCAAAACAACCAGCAAAGATTAAGTTTTCAACACTTTTACGATTTAAAGCCTTTGGAGATATTTTGATACAAACTTCAAAAAAATCATGATATGGACGTTTTTGTAAAATTTCTCTTACAGAAGCCATTCCAATATTTTTGATAGCTAACAAACTAAAGCGTATACCCTGCCCTTCAACAACAAAAGCGTACTGACTTTTATTAATTGAAGGTGGAAAAATTGGGATTCCTTTTAACTTTGCCTCGCCGATATATGTTGATACTTTTTCCTCACTACCAATAAAACTTGATAATAATGCTGCATAAAATTGTAATGGATAATTAGCCTTCAAATATGCCAATTGGTAAGCAATCATACTGTAGGCAACTGCATGACTTCGGTTAAATCCGTAGTTTGCAAATTGCACAATCAAGTCATATACTTCATTGGCAATTTTTTCATCATAGCCTTTTTTAATAGAACCTTCCACAAAATGAATTCTTTCCTCGTCTAGCACTTCTTTCTTCTTTTTACTTACCGCTCGACGAAGTAAATCCGCTTCACTTAAAGTAAATCCAGCTAAGGAAGATGCAATTTGTATAATTTGTTCTTGATAGATGATCACGCCATATGTAGGTTCCAATATTTTTTCAAGATCTGGATGAGGATAAGTAACCTTTTCTAACCCATGTTTATATTGAATAAACTTCGGAATTTGCTCCATAGGACCTGGTCGATATAGAGCATTTACCGCAACAATATCTTCAAATTGATTTGGTTGCAATTGTTGTAGTACTCTTCTCATGCCTGATGATTCTAATTGAAAGACACCAGATGTATCACCTTTACTTAGTAATTCAAAAGTCTTTTCGTCTTCTAAAGGTATTTGATCTAACAAAATACTCTCACCAGTAGTTTCTTTAATTAACTTACATACTTCTTCTAACAAGCTTAAATTTCTAAGCCCAAGAAAATCCATCTTTACTAATCCGAGCTCTTCAAGAATTTCTGCTGGATATTGAGTTAAATAAACACCATGATTGCCTTCCTGTAAAGGCACCACATTCGTTAAAGGCAATTCTGAAATAATGACACCAGCTGCATGAATACTTGTATGCCTTGGCAAACCCTCTACTCTACAAGCTACTTCAAATATTCTTTTATGAATACCAGAGTGATCCACATGGTTTCGAAACGCTTTTGATTGTTCGTAAACATCCTTTAAAGAGATACCTATTGTTGATGGAATAAGCTTCGAATATCGATCAATCTCAACGGGTGCTAAACCCATTACCCTTGCTATATCTCGAATAGCTGCTTTTGCTCCTAATGTTCCAAATGTAATGATTTGAGCGACGTGTACATCACCATATTTTGATGCAACATAATCAATCATTTCATCACGGCGATGGTCTGGAAAATCTATATCTATATCAGGCATTGAAATTCGTTCTTCATTTAAAAATCGTTCAAAAAGCAAGTTATAATGCAGTGGGTCTACATTGGTAATATTTAAAACATAAGCAACTAGAGAACCTGCTGCTGATCCACGTCCCGGCCCAACAGTAATCCCTTGTTCAAGTGCATATTTAATGAAATCCCATACAATTAGAAAGTAATCATCAAAGCCCATTTTATGTATGATTCTGAGCTCCATTTCCAAACGCTCTTTATGTTTTTCTTCTATTACTCCATAACGTTCAACTAAACCTTTTTCACAGATTAACTTTAAGTAATCTACAGTAGAATAAGATTCAGGTACTGGATACTTAGGTAATAATGGTTGGTGAAATGGTATATCAACATTACATAATTGTGAAATTTTAACTGTATTTAGAAATGCATCTTCTTCGTCAATAAATAAATTTTCCAGTTCATTTTTCGTTTTATAATAATATTCATGTGTTCTTAATCTCGGTCTTGATTCATCTGATAATTTAGTAGCATTCTTTACAGAAAATAAAGCATCCTGAATCAATGCATCCTCTTTCTCTACATAGCGTACATCATTTGTAACAACTAAATGAACGCTCGTTTCGCTTTGAAGCTGCTTAATGAATGGATATAAAGTTCGATTTTCAGGTAAACCATGATCTTGAATACTAACAAAAAACTCTTCAAATATTTTTTGGTACTCTTTAACCTGTTGAACCGCTCGCTCATGTTCGCCATTTAGCAAATATGTTTCTATTTCCCCTTCAATACCTGGCGTAATCGCAAGGACTTGTTGACTATATGCAGATAACCATTTTTTAGGAACGCCCAAAGGAGACTTTGTTCCGATGATGCTAGTTAACTTTAGTAGGTTTTCATAACCTTTTAAAGATTTCGCCAGCAAAATTAATGGAAATACGTTTTGATCTTCTGTTAATATAGAAAGCTTTACTCCGATGATAGGTTTGATGCCTGCTTTTCTACACGCATGATAAAAAGGAATAACGCCGTACATGACATTTTCATCTGCAATAGCAAGCGCAGGATGGCCTTGTGTAATAGCTGCGTTAATTAATTCTTCAATTTTACAAGCGCTTTGCAATAGGCTAAACGAACTTTGAACCTGCAAATGAACGAAACTCATCTACACTCCTCCTTATCTTCTCTTTATACTCTATTCTATCACAAAATGCGAACTTACATTCTATTTTCGTTCGTGAAAAAATTGGATTTATTTCTATTCTTTATTAAAACATACATGAAACAATCATCATACACAAAACACTTTGTCCATATATATTTAAGGAAGGAGTGATTCATAATGGAGCTTAAATTACCGTTTATCCCAACATTAATCTCAATGTACTTTATTGCACTTGGGATTATCATTGGTGGTGCATTAATAGGGTCAATTGGATACTATGTAATTGGTGAACCACCACTTAGTAAAATGTATGATTTATCGATGAGTCTTCGTATTTGGGCAATTGTTGGGGCAGTCGGTGGAACGTTTGATACGTTTTATAGCTTTGAAAAAGGACTATTCGCAGGAGAGACGATTGAGTTTATTAAGCAAATATTTATGATTATAGCTGCAATGGGTGGAACACATACTGGCACAATCATTATTCAATGGTTTACTGGAGAGCATGTATAGTGAAAGCTCCTCCAGAAAAACTTTCTTTTGGATGGGCTAAGTTTTTTGCCGGTATTTTTTTTGGTACAGTTATTAGCTGGATGGTCTTTATTTATGAGTATGGGGTTACACAAGAACATCAGGTTAAAATCATAAATGAATTAAAAGATGAAAGAAATGACCTAATTCGAGATAAGAATATTTTAGTAGAAAGCCAAGAAAGATTAAACGAGGAAAATAAACGAAACTTAACAGTTCAAGAAATTAAAGTGATGATTATTAATGAAAAGCAATATAGCCTAAATAAATTTACACGGTATCAATTAATTGAAGATGTCCAAAATGATTTAAGTCATTTACTTACACAAGATATTCGAAGTGTTTCAAGGAATCGCGAGTTACTAAGAAGAGCCATTGAAAACAAAGTTTATAAGAAAGACGATCGAAGGTTTAAGCTCCTAGTTGATACAATCTACTTTGATACGACTCTAGAAATCACATTAAAAATCAGAAGTACAAAATAAAGAGAGGCATACTCTGAAAATGATTGCCTCTCTTTAAACAGATTATTTTTCTTCTTTACATACCTTTTTTAACGCTTCAACTACTTGATCTGCTTCTTCCCAAGAAAAGACTTTTGCTCCAGAAGCAAGTGGATGTCCACCACCATTGAAATTCGCTGCTACTCCATTAATAACAGGTCCTTTTGAACGAAGACGAACACGAATTAAATCATCTTCTTCTAAGAAAATCACCCATGCTTTTACGCCTTTAATATGACCAAGAGAACTCACAGCTAAAGAAGCTTGTTCAGAATTAACGTTGTATTTCGCCATTAATTCTTTCGTCATTCTAATATGTCCTACCCCTTCTTCCGTTAGGTTGAAATTTTGAAGAACATATCCATTTAAATGAGCCATTTCAATTGAAGTCTCATACATATTGTCATAAATATCTACGATTGAAAAATCTTTTTTGATTAGCTGACTAGCAGCATGGAAAGTTCTTTCTGTCGTACTAGGAAATAAAAAACGCCCAGTATCACCAATAATCCCTGCATAAATTAAACGTGCTGCTTTGTCAGTTAAGACAAGCTGCTCATTACTACTCTCTGCCAGTTCAAAGATTAATTCACTTGTTGAGCTAGCCGTTGTGTCCACATGCATAATATCACCGTAAGGATCTACATTTGGATGATGATCAATTTTAATAAGTTTTTTGCCAAGTGTATATCGTGCATCATCAACTCGCTCGGTATTTGCTGTGTCACATACAATAACAAGTGCATCGTTATATGTATCATCTTCAATATCATCCATTTGATATAAATAATGTAAAGACTGCGTTAATTCACCAACTACATATACATTTTTTGCAGGATAGCTAGATTTAATCATTTCAGCTAAACCACATTGCGAACCAATCGCATCAGGATCCGGACGAACATGTCGATGTATAATAATTGTATCGAACATATGAATATCTTTTAAAATTTGTTCTTTCATCGTTCTACCCCTTCTTTCCATTATTTTTTAAAACTTTTGAAATATAGTTTCTATCAAGTTAAAATAGAATTATGTATTTGTAATTGAAAGGTGGAAGCTTAGTGGATAGCATCGCAACAATCGTCATTATTTCATTTGTTTTATTCTTATTTTATGTTACCAAATTTTTCTTTACAAGCGAACTTTTAACAAAAAAAATTGCTGGCTCTCGAGCTAGATTAACTTTTGGGTTGTTCTTGTTACTTTATGGAGTGTTTCAAATCATGTCAAAAATTGAGCTATTAACAATCGTAATTGGGATTGTATTTATCATTTTTGGTTTTGCTAATCTATACAGAGGATACTTGCAAAATAAACATTACAAAGCCATTCAAAATAAACAAACTGTATAGAAAATATATATAACATTAGAAAAGGAAGGGGAACATTTTGCCCTTCCTTTTTTACTTTATCGATCTAATAATTGCATCATCATTAATGCTTTTCCAACTAGTATTCCTTGTTGGTAAACCTCAACATCAACTTTTCCAAATTTACGCCCTAGCTCTAATACTTTTGGTTTAATTTCAATCACATCATCGATTTGAACAGGTTGTACGAAATAAATCGTAATGTTTTCGACGATTACATCACCATTTTTCTTCATTTCTCGAACCGCACGTTTTCCTGATTCCGTCACGATTGTAGTAAATACACCATGTGAAAGTGTACCTATTACATTCGTCATTTGTGGAGTAACGTTACAACGAATAATCAATTCTTCACTTTTTTGATCCTTTTCATTATGAAATTGACTTGTAATAATATCATCAATCGTTTCTCCAACTTGTGGTTGACGTTGCAATTGTTGCAAGGCTTCAAGAACGTCTTGACGGCTAATAATTCCTAGTAATATATTTGATGAATTAACAACTGGAAGTAATTCAATTCCTTCCCAAACCATCATTCTAGCTGCAGCTGCAACCGACATTTTTTCATTCACACTAATAGGATGCTTCGTCATCACTTTATCAATTCGTTGAGTTCTCTGTTCATGAATGACATCTTTTGAGGTCACAATCCCGATTAATTTACCTCGATCATCTACAACAGGATAACGACCATGCCCCGTAACTCGATTATACTCAAACCATTTTTCCACTTCATCAGTAGGTGATAAAGTTGATGTTTTTTCGAATGGAATTAATATATCTTCAACTAATACAATATCTTTCTTAATCAGTTGATCATAGATTGCTCTGTTAATTAATGTCGCAACTGTAAACGTATCGTAGCTAGATGAAATAATCGGCATTTTCATCTCATCTGCTAGACGTTTCACACTTTCATCTGTATCAAAACCACCTGTTACTAAAACAGCAGAACCTTCTTTTAGAGCAAGCTCATGTGCTTTCACGCGATTACCAACAATTAATAGATTATTCGCGGTAATATAACGCATCATTGCATCAAGCTGCATTGCTCCAATAACAAACTTATTTAACGTTTTATGTAATCCTTCTTTCCCACCTAAAACTTGTCCATCAACAATGTTAACGACTTCTGCAAATGTTAACTTTTCGATATTTTCTTTTCTTTTTGTTTCAATACGAATTGTACCAACTCGCTCTATAGTACTTACATAGCCTTTATTTTCTGCATCTTTAATAGCTCGATAAGCAGTACCTTCACTTACGCTTAGATCTTTTGCTATTTGTCTAACAGAAATTTTATGACCTACTGGTAGTTGTTCAATATGTTCTAATATTTGATCGTGCTTTGTTGTCAATTGCTTCACCAAGCTTTCAATGGTTGTATTAATATTTTTATTAACTATTATATAACAATTCATACCATTAAAAAAAGCACGTTTAAACGTGCTTTATAAACTGTACTATAATTTTAACGCTTAATTTATATTACAATAATGAAATGGTTGTATTTGGTTCTTGAACAAAACCGTTTTTCTTTGTTAACTTATTTAAAAATTCATTAGGGTCGGCTTGAATAGCTGGGAATGTATTGTAATGTATTGGCACTACCTGTTTAGCATCGATCCATTCTGCTGCAATTACTGCATCATCAATCCCCATTGTGAAATGATTACCGATTGGTAAGTAAGCTAAATCGATTTGTTCGTATTCACCAAGTGTTTTCATTCCTCTAAATAATGCTGTATCACCGGCATGATAAATTGTCTTCCCTGCAATTTTTAGTAAGACACCTGTAGCAGGACCTACATTTATTATTTGCTTATTTTCTTCATCAACGATACTTGAGCCATGAATTGCCTCAACTAATTTCAGTTTTCCAAATGAAAACTCCTTTTCTCCACCAATATGCATTGGTACAACATTTACACCTTGCCATGAAATCCATGTTGCTAGTTCTACAGGTGCGATGACTGTTGCATTATTTTGTTTAGCAAGTTCTACAGTATCACCTAGATGGTCTCCGTGTCCGTGTGTAACATAAATATAATTCACCTTTAGATCCTCTACCTTAATATTCGTATGAGGATTGCCATTAATAAACGGGTCAATGATAATTGCGTCTTGCCCATGTTCAATTAATAAAACACTTTGTCCAAAATATGTGATATTCAAAAGAACTCACTCCTTTAAATAAATTAGTATCTACCATATTTTAACAGATACTGACTATTTTCAAAAATAATAAACCACCGATGTTGCTGTTATTTTACGACTTCTTCAACAAATGATAAAATAATGATATAAAACACTGTAAACACTATTTGTTGAATGCAGTAAATTGTTTTTTGAGAAAGGATGTTACATATGGAACACCGTATACAAAATCTATCAACTTGGTTAAAAGAACAAGATATTCAACTAGGATTCATTACATCTACTGAGAATGTATTTTATTTAACTAATTTCCATTGTAATCCGCATGAACGCCTACTGGCAGTTCTTGTATTTCCAAATGATGAACCAATTCTTGTTTGTCCGCAAATGGAAGTTGGACATGTAAAACACGCTGGTTGGAAATATGATGTAATTGGCTTTAATGACAGTCAAGACCCTTGGGCTATGATTCAAGAATCATTAGCTAAACGTAATATCACTGTTAGCCGTATGGCAATTGAAAAAGAACATTTACTTGTTCAGCGATATGAGAAATTATTACAACTATTCCCAGGTGTACAATTCTTAGCTGCTGAAGAAAAATTACATGATTTACGCTTAATTAAAGACCAAGAGGAAATTCGTCGTATGCAAGCGGCAGCTGATGCAGCTGATATGGCATGTCAAATCATTGTCGACCGTATTGCTGAAGGTAAAACTGAAATGGATTTAATTGCTGAGATGGAATACGAAATGAAGAAAAAAGGATTTGCAAAAACTTCATTTAGTACATTAATCTTAACTGGTGCAAATTCAGCTTTACCTCATGGTAACCCAGGAACAAACGCAATTAAAAAAGGTGAGTTTGTTTTAATGGATTTAGGATTTATTGTTGATGGATATTGCTCTGATATTACTCGTACAGTAATGTTTGGTGAGCCTAATGAACAACAACGTGAAATTTATGAAACTGTTTTAAAAGGTCAACTTGCTGCAATCGATGTAAGTAAACCTGGTGAAACATTAGGTAATGTTGATCGCGCTGCTCGTAACATCATTGCAGATGCAGGTTATGGTGAATACTTTGTTCATAGAATCGGTCATGGTTTAGGTATTGGTATTCATGATTACCCATCAGTAAATGATTCAAATACAGGTATTATTAAAACAGGCATGTCATATACAATTGAGCCTGGTATTTATGTACCAAATGTTGGTGGAGTTCGTATTGAGGATGATATCGTCATTACTGAGACTGGTGCTTTAACTCTTACTAAATTCCCTAAAGATTTAATTATTTTATAAGATGAGTCAAGTAGATACCATCATTGTTCGACAGGTTACTCCTTCAGATGTTCCGATCATGCATAAATGGGAATGTGATGATCAGATCGGTAGGCTTGTTGGAGTTGAAAAACCTAGAAGTTTTGAAGAAATGCAACATGGCTATAATCAGTATTTTGAAGGTTTAAAACCGACGCTTCATTTGTTTACAATTGAGTATAATGGTCAATGTGTCGGTAGAGTCGAGCTAGGAAATCTTGATCAAGTAAATAGCCATGCCGCATTTGGTATTCTCATTGGCGAAAAAGATTTACAAAATAGAGGAATTGGTTCATTCGCAATAAACTATTTACTAAATTTTGCTTTCAACAATTTACAATTAATAAAATTGTATGGGGAAGTTTACGATTTTAATTTATCATCACAAACATTTCTTACAAAAAATGGTTTTCATTTAGATGGAATCCTGAGAAAGCATGAATTTTTTAGAGGCGAACATCGTGACATGTACCAATATAGTTTTTTAAGAGAAGAATATTTGAAATAATACTAAAAGGTAGTCAAGTTTACTTGAACTACCTTTTTTATATTTCTTTATCTATTTTAAGAAGCCAAAATAAAAAATCCCTTTCCTGTATAAGAAAAGGGATTTAATCTAATTAATTCGTTGATACTGAAGTACCTTGTAATAATGTAGCTGCTTCTTTAAACTCTAAACCGTGAGCTTCAGCAACTGCTTCATAAGTTACATACCCATCAAGAGTGTTAATACCTTTTAATAATGCTACATTTTCTAAGCAAGCTTTGTGATAGCCTTTGTTAGCAATTTGAACAGCATAAGGTACAGTTACATTCGTTAATGCCATTGTTGATGTACGAGGTACTGCGCCAGGCATATTAGCTACTGCGTAATGTACTACTCCGTGTTTCTCATATGTTGGGAAATCATGTGTAGTAATACGATCAGTCGTTTCAAAAATTCCACCTTGATCGATTGCGATATCTACAACAACAGAACCTGGTTCCATTGCTTCAATCATTTCTTTTGTAACAAGTTTAGGCGCTTTAGCACCTGGAATTAACACTGCACCAATTACTAAATCTGATTCTTTAACTGCTTCAGAAATATTATATGGATTAGACATTAATGTTGTAATTTGATGTCCGAAAATATCATCTAATTGACGTAAACGATCTGGGTTTAAGTCGATCATTGTTACATGGGCGCCAAGACCTACAGCCACTTTAGCAGCATTTGTTCCAGCAACTCCTCCACCAATGATTGTTACTTTTCCACGACGAACACCTGGTACGCCACCTAAAAGAATTCCTTTACCGCCTTTGTTTTTCTCAAGGAATTGCGCCCCGATTTGAGCTGACATACGACCAGCAACTTCACTCATTGGTGTTAATAATGGTAAAGTGTTTCCAACTTGTACAGTTTCGTAAGCGATTCCAACTACTTTATTATCAATTAAAGCCTTCGTTAACTCTGGCTCTGGAGCTAAATGTAAGTAAGTGAAAAGAATTAAACCTTCACGGAAATAGCCATACTCACTTGGAATTGGCTCTTTAACTTTCATAACCATTTCATTGTTCCAAGCTTCTTCAGCTGTTTCAACAATTGAAGCACCAGCTTTTACATATTCTTCATCATTAAAACCTGAACCTAGACCAGCAGCTGTTTCGATGAAAACAGTATGACCATGTCCTACTAAATTCATTACACCAGCTGGTGTAATTGCTACTCGATTTTCATTATTTTTTATTTCTTTTGGTACCCCAATACGCATTTTATTTCCCCCTGAAATATAATTAATTCGTGCCTCTTAGGATGAATTCTATATTTTAAAATATAACACCTTTATTTTATCACAAAAAGGTAAAATGACCCAATGAAAACGCTTTTTTTCTAATTAAATTGTTAATTCACAATCTTTAGTACTATAATTTATGCTTCAATATTGGATTTGTCCCATTTATTCTTTATAAAGATTGATGCCTATATTTATGAATGACATCTAAGCCACCTGTTATTTCAATTACATCACCCGTAATAAAGTCTGACTCATCTTTACACAAAAACTGAACCATTCTTGCTATATCCTCACCACTACCAAATCTACCAACAGGTGCATTTCCACTACCTTTTTGTAAGGCATCAAATCTAGAAGCTTCCTTCATTTCGCCAAATATATCGCCAGGACAAATCATATTAGAAGTGATTCCATGTTCAGCCTCTTCATACGCAATTGTTTTCGTTAGTGAAACTAATCCGACCTTTGCAGCACTAAACGCTGATCTGTAAATCCAACCCGATGCTGAATTTGCCCCTTGGAAGCCATAATTGATAATACGACCAAATTTTTGTTCTCTCATAATCGGTATAATTTGCTTTAACAAATAAAACACACTGTGCAAATTACCATATAACAAGTATTCCCACTCCTCTTCAGAGTAGTCAGCCAGTTTTTTACGGTTAAATAGATATGGTCCGGCATTGTTAATTAGACAGTCAATTCTTCCAAATTTCTTCATTGTTTCTGTCGTAATCTCTTTTAAAAATTCTTTATCGGTTATATTTCCTTGTAAAAAGAGAATTCGGTCCGAATATTCATTCCACTCTTCTTTTCTCTGGTTCATTGCTTGTTCATCTGAGAAATATGTAACCGTTACAGAGTAGCCCTCTTTTAAGAACGATTCTGTAACTTTTTTTCCCAATCCTTTCGTTCCTGCTGTTATGACAGCATGTTTCATATACTTCTTCCTTTCAAATCTAAATAACAACCTAGTTTATGTTTGAAGACAAAAATGAGTTTTTTCTTAATTAAATTTCATGAGTTTTATGTATGTTTCTATCTATCCTATCTTATACAATTTCAAATAAATTAGTTAGCTACAGCTAAACTAGAAAAAATTAGATATGTAAGGTAAATATAACTTAGTTTTTTGTTTATGTTAAATAGAATTTCTTAAAAATGAAGCAGTT
>NZ_JBALMS010000041.1:0-68377 GCF_036962205.1 Bacillus sp. JJ664
CGCCTGGTAAATGAAAAAGCATTAGTCCATTAGACTAATGCTTTTTTGTGTTTGTTGGTAGAGTTTTGTTTTTTAAATAATTAGCAGGAATTTGAAAGAATTAGGAGTAATAAATAAAGTACTTCATAATTCAATGGATCTTAATAAAAATAACTTCATAATAAACATACATTTACATATATTTATATAATACAAATCAGATTAAGTCGTTCATACTTTGGCAAAAATAATAAAAGTGTTATTAGTTGAAATTTTTCTTGAAAGGAATATAATAATAGTCAAAGATAGTCAAAGTCAGTAAGGGTGGTTAGTAATGAAAAATATATCAGATATTATTGAACAATATCTAATGCAGTACTTTGATGTATCAGACAAAGATTATGTTGAAATAAAAAGAAGTGAAATTGCTAATAAATTCGATTGTGTACCATCACAAATTAATTATGTTATTAACACAAGGTTTACATTAGAAAGAGGATATGTAGTTGAAAGTAAACGTGGTGGTGGAGGTTACATCAGAATTATCAAAGTACAATTTCATGATAAGGCTAGCGTAATTGATCAGATAATGAATAGTTTTAACGCTAGTATCGCGCAATCCAGCTCAGAAGACTATATACATTTACTCCTTGAGAGAAATGTTATTACAGAAAGAGAAGCAAAAATGATGCTAAGTGTATTAGATCGTTCAGTTTTAATGGTCAATTTACCTTACCGTGATGAATTAAGGGCAAGGTTATTAAAGGCAATGTTAAGGAGTTTAAAATATAAATAGAATATGGAGGTTGCCCCCAATGATATGTCAAGAATGTCAAGAACGTCCGGCAACATTACACTATTCTAAGATTATAAATGGTGAAAAGACAGATATTCACTTATGTGAGAAGTGTGCAAATGATTCAAACAACAAATATATTTTTTCCGAAATAGGTGGATATTCTGTAAATGATTTGTTAGCCGGATTATTTAAAGGTAATAATGGTATTTATGAAATGAAAAAAAATACATTTCATAAAGATCAACAAATTGAGTGTCCTAGATGTAAGATGACATTTCAAAAGTTTACTAAAATCGGACGTTTAGGTTGTTCAACTTGTTATGAGACATTTAAAGAACAAATGAAACCAATTGTAAAAAGGATTCATAGCGGAAATGTTTCTCATACAGGAAAATTGCCTCAGAAAATTAGTGGAGCAATTTCATTAAAAAGGAAGTTGAATGATCTCAAAACGCAAATGAAGACTTATATTGAAAAAGAAGAATTCGAGCAAGCAATTAAATTACGGGATGAAATTCGAAAAATCGAAAAAGATTTACAAATCCTTCAAGAGGAGGGGGAGTAAGTTTTATGTCAATTCATCGTATTATAAATGAAGCAATTAGTCCTTGGATGAAGCAAGAAGGTCCTGATGATGACATTGTACTAAGTAGTCGTATAAGGCTTGCTAGAAATTTTAGCGCATATTTATATCCGACATTATTAAACAAAGACAAGGCAAAAGAAATTTGTCACTTAGTAAAACATTATTTTGAAGGAAGTACAGCTTTACCAAATGCACCTTTTGAATATATTGAAATTAATAAGTTAGAACCTGTAGAAAAACGTGTACTGATTGAAAAACATTTGATAAGTCCAAATTTAGTAGAATCTGTACATGGTGCATGTATTCTTTCTCAAAATGAACAGATTAGCATAATGATTAATGAGGAAGATCATTTACGTATTCAAGCTTTATACCCTGGTTTACAACTTAGAGAAGCATTAACAGAAGCGAATAATATAGATAATTATATTGAAAGTCAACTAGAGTACGCGTTTGATGAAACGATAGGTTATCTAACGAGTTGTCCAACTAATGTAGGAACTGGTTTAAGAGCATCCGTAATGATGCATTTACCGGCGCTTGTCATAACAAAGCAATTTAATCGTTTAATCCCAACAATTAATCAACTTGGATTAGTTGTAAGAGGAATTTATGGTGAAGGTAGCGAAGCTTTAGGTAATATCTTTCAGATTTCGAATCAAATCACATTGGGGAAATCGGAAGAAGAGATTATTGAAGATTTGATTACAATCGTTCAACAGTTGATTAAACATGAAAAGGCAGCTAGAGACGCTCTTGTAAAAACTTCACTAATCAGACTGGAGGATCGAATTTATCGTTCTCTAGGGATACTAAAATATGGTCGAATTATTGAAACAAAAGAAAGTGCTATTTGTTTATCAGATGTACAATTAGGTATCGATTTAGGTTTAATTACCGGTCTATCTAAAAACTTTTTAAATGAATTAATGATCTTAACCCAACCAGGTATACTACAACAATTTGTTGGAGATCAACTTACACCTGAGGAAAGGGATATAAGAAGAGCATCATTAATTCGAGAAAAACTATCTAGTAAAAATAACTAATTATATGGGAGGAACCAATTATGATGTTTGGTCGATTTACAGAACGTGCTCAAAAAGTATTAGCTCTTTCTCAAGAAGAGGCAATCCGAATTGGACACTCAAATATAGGAACAGAACATATATTATTAGGGCTTGTACGTGAGGGCGAAGGAATTGCAGCAAAAGCATTGCTTGCTCTTGGACTAAGCCCTGAAAAAGTACAACAAGAAGTAGAAACTTTGATAGGTCGAGGTCAAGGTGTAGCACAAACAGTACATTATACACCTAGAGCTAAAAAAGTAATTGAATTATCAATGGATGAAGCCCGAAAACTAGGTCACTCTTATGTAGGGACAGAACATATATTACTTGGCTTAATTCGTGAAGGCGAGGGTGTTGCTGCAAGAGTTTTAAATAATCTTGGTGTTAGTTTAAATAAAGCTCGTCAACAAGTACTCCAATTATTAGGTAGCAATGAAAGCTCATCTAATCATCAAAATGGATCAGCTAATCAAGCGAACACGCCTACGTTAGATAGCTTAGCTCGTGATTTAACTGTATCTGCTCGAGAAGGTCGTTTAGATCCTGTTATTGGACGTAGCAAAGAGATTCAACGTGTTATTGAAGTATTAAGCCGTCGTACGAAAAATAATCCTGTTCTAATTGGTGAACCAGGTGTTGGTAAAACAGCAATTGCTGAAGGGTTAGCGCAACAAATTGTAAATAATGAAGTGCCAGAAATTCTTCGTGATAAACGAGTAATGACGCTTGATATGGGGACAGTTGTAGCTGGAACTAAATATCGAGGTGAATTTGAGGACCGTTTGAAAAAGGTAATGGACGAAATTCGTCAGGCTGGAAATATTATTTTATTTATTGATGAGCTTCATACATTAATCGGTGCTGGTGGTGCTGAAGGTGCAATCGATGCATCTAATATCTTAAAACCATCACTTGCACGTGGTGAATTACAGTGTATTGGTGCTACGACAATTGATGAATACCGTAAATATATTGAAAAGGATGCAGCTTTAGAGCGTCGTTTCCAACCAATTACGGTTGATCAGCCAAGTGTTGATGAGTCAATTCAAATACTACAAGGGTTACGCGACCGTTATGAAGCGCATCATAGAGTATCAATTTCTGATGAATCAATTATTGAAGCTGTAAAATTATCTGACCGCTATATTACAGATCGTTTCTTACCAGATAAAGCAATTGATGTAATTGATGAAGCTGGTTCAAAGGTTCGTTTACGTAGCTTTACAACGCCACCAAACTTAAAAGAATTAGAATTAAAATTAGAAGAAGTACGAAAAGAAAAAGATGCAGCTGTTCAAAGCCAAGAGTTTGAAAAAGCAGCATCATTAAGAGATTCAGAGCAAAGATTACGTGAACAATTAGAAGATACAAAACGTCAGTGGAAAGAAAAGCAAGGTAAAGAAAATTCTGAGGTAACTATAGAGGATATTGCGAATGTTGTATCTTCATGGACGAATATCCCAGTTACTAAGCTTGCACAAACTGAAGCTGATAAACTGTTAAACATGGAAAGTGTTTTACACAAACGTGTAATTGGTCAAGAAGAAGCTGTTGTAGCTGTTTCTAAAGCAGTAAGACGTGCAAGAGCTGGCTTAAAGGATCCTAAACGTCCAATCGGTTCATTTATCTTCTTAGGTCCAACTGGTGTCGGTAAAACTGAATTAGCGCGAGCTCTAGCAGAAACCATCTTTGGTGACGAGGATGCAATGATTCGTATTGATATGTCTGAGTACATGGAGAAACATGCAACTTCAAGACTAGTTGGTGCACCTCCAGGATATGTTGGGTATGATGAAGGTGGACAATTAACTGAAAAAGTTAGACGTAAACCATATTCTGTTATTCTTTTAGACGAAATTGAAAAAGCTCATCCAGATGTATTTAATATCTTACTTCAAGTTTTAGAAGACGGTAGATTAACTGATTCTAAAGGTCGAACTGTTGACTTTAGAAATACACTAGTGATCATGACTTCTAACGTAGGGGCAAGTGCATTAAAAACAAATAAATATGTTGGATTTAATATTAATGATGGAGCAAAAGACTATCAAGATATGAAAGGGAAAGTAATGGAGGAATTAAAGAAAGCATTCCGACCAGAATTCCTTAACCGTATTGATGAAACAATTGTGTTCCATTCATTAGAGAAAAAACATATTAAAGAGATTGTTCATTTAATGGTAAATAGTTTAACAAAACGATTAAAAGAGCAAGAAATCGAATTAGAATTATCTGATGCAGCGATTGATAAAATTGCAGATGAGGGATTTGATCCTGAATATGGAGCTCGTCCATTAAGAAGAGCAATCCAAAAGCAAATTGAAGATAGATTATCAGAAGAACTTTTAAAAGGTGCTGTTGAAAAAGGACAAAAAGTTGTTCTTGATGTTCAAGAAAATGAATATGTCATTAAATCAGCTGCTGAAATTGTTAATCAATAATTAATAATTGTTTCCTATCCTTTTAAAATAGGGTTATAGAATACGGAAACGATCAATTAACTAATTTTTGAAAAAGGGCGTGAAGCCCTTTTTCTTATATCATAAAAAAGGTAGGATAGACTTAGAATACATATAATAAATAAAGTAATCATGTTGCATGAGAGGTACAATACATATGGCTAAAAAGAAAACTAAATTTGTCTGTCAATCTTGTGGTTATGAATCTGTTAAATGGGTAGGAAAGTGTCCAGCTTGTAATGAATGGAATACAATGGTGGAGTTCATTGAACAAGCGCCAAGTTCTAGAAGATTAACATTTAATACAAGTTCTTCTACTGAAGGTTCTAAGCCAATCTCCATTATGGAAGTTGAAATTGGGTCTGAAACACGTATTGAAACGACTTTTCAAGAGTTTAATCGTGTTTTAGGTGGAGGAATTGTTTTAGGTTCGTTAGTATTAATTGGTGGAGATCCTGGTATCGGGAAGTCGACGATGCTTTTGCAGGTTTCTTCACAATTAGCAAAAAAGGATCATAAAGTTTTATACGTTTCTGGAGAGGAATCACAGAAACAAATAAAGCTTAGAGCAGAACGTCTAGGAATTGCTACAAAAAACTTATTTGTGTTATCAGAGACTGATCTTTCTTACATTGCTAGATTTATGGATGAAATGGCACCAGATTTTGTTGTAATAGACTCCATTCAAACAATTTATTTGAATGAAGTAACCTCAGCTCCTGGTAGTGTTTCACAAGTAAGGGAATGTACATCTGAATTAATGAAAATTGCTAAAACAAAAGGTATACCTATATTCATAGTAGGTCATGTTACGAAGGAAGGGGCAATTGCAGGGCCTCGTTTATTAGAACATATGGTAGATGCTGTTTTATATTTTGAAGGAGAAAGACATCATACATATCGCATACTTAGAGCAGTAAAAAATCGCTTCGGTTCAACAAATGAAACTGGTATTTTTGAAATGAAGGAATTAGGATTGGTCGAAGTGTTAAATCCTTCTGAAATATTCTTGGAAGAGCGTCCTTTTGGGGTAGCTGGTTCTACAGTTGTATCTTCAATGGAAGGGACAAGACCTGTTTTAGTGGAATTACAAGCGCTTGTATCACCTACTAGTTTTGGAAATGCAAGAAGAATGGCAACGGGAGTCGATCACAACCGAGTATCTTTAATTATGGCTGTTCTAGAAAAGAGAGTCGGCCTATTATTACAAAATCAAGATGCATATTTGAAGGTCGCAGGAGGATTAAAGTTAGATGAACCTGCTGTAGATTTAGCAGTTGCAGTCAGTATTGCTTCAAGTTTTCAAGACAAGCCTACGAAACCAACAGACGTAGTAATTGGTGAAATTGGTTTAACTGGTGAAGTACGAAGAGTATCTAGAATCGAACAAAGAGTGCAGGAAGCTGCAAAACTTGGTTTTAAACGAGCAATTATTCCTGCAAAAAATATTGGAGGGTGGAGTTTTCCTGAAGGAATGGAAATAATAGGGATAAACTCTGTTCAAGAGGCTTTAAAACATTTGTTAAGTTAGGAGGGTATAGATGGAAGATCAAAAGCAAAAGACCAAAACGATGCTGCCAGTACTAGAAATGATTTCACCTGGTACGCCATTACGTGATGGGATTGACAATGTTTTGCGAGCACAGACAGGTGGTTTAATTGTACTGGGCTTCAATGATGAGACAAAACAAATGGTAGATGGAGGCTTTCATATTAATGATCCATTTTCTCCAGCAAGCTTGTATGAGTTAGCGAAAATGGACGGTGCAATTATCTTAAATGAGAATGGCTCAAAAATCCTTTTAGCAAATGCACAATTAATCCCTGATCAGTCTATTTTTACAAAAGAAACAGGTATGCGTCATCGTACTGCAGAGCGTGTATCAAGACAAACTGGGAATTTAGTAATTGCAATCTCACAAAGAAGAAATGTAATTACTTTGTACAAAGGGAACCTACGATACACGTTAAAAGATATAGGAGTCATTTTAACAAAAGCAAACCAAGCAATTCAAACGCTTGAGAAATATAAAAGTGTATGGAATCAAGGGATTACTTCTCTTAGTATTTTAGAATTCGAAGAGTTAGTCACTTTATTTGAAGTTGTCAATGTATTGCATAGTGTTGAAATGGTATTGCGTATTAAAAATGAAATTAATAATTATGTAATAGAACTCGGTGATGAAGGTAGATTGATTGAATTACAATTAATTGAAATCATTTCGGACCTTGAGGAGGAGGCATTATTATTAATTAAAGATTATCATTATAATAAAGAGCAAAATCCTAAATATATTTTGCAAAAACTACAAGAGTTAGCAAATGAAGAGTTATTAGAGGATCATGTCATTATTAAATTGCTTGGCTTCCCAAATAATACGAATTTAGAAGAAATGGTTGAGCCAAGGGGTTATAGGATGTTAATGAAAATTTCTAGATTGCCGCCTTTGGTCATCGAGAATTTAACAGTGCGGTTCAGACATTTAAAAGGGATATTTAGAGCTTCACTTGATGAGCTTGATGATGTCGATGGAATAGGTGAAATCCGTGCTAAAAAAATCAAAGAAGGATTAAAACGAATCCAAGAGCAATTGTATATCAATAGACATAATTGAGTGGTTTCGTCTAAGATAGAATTAATTACAATTTAAATAACAATAGTTGTAATTATATATTATTGATAGGAGGTGGCGAAGTGATAAAAAGGATAGTACAAGTAATTTATATCTTTGTAGGAAGTACATTATGTTTAGTATTGTTTCCACTCTTAGATAAGTTGTTAAAAACAGAGATGCCTTCGTTATTGCTTAATTCATACGTACAAGCATTAAGTGGCGCCTTAATATTTTTCATTTTATCGCTTTGGTTAGTAGATCCAACAGTAATGTTTATTAGGTATATTGAGGAGAAATTGTTAAAGACTCCTATATCAATGATTTTGTTTGGAAGTTTAGGACTAGTTTTTGGACTTATTCTGGCATTTCTTATTTCAATGCCTCTTGACTCGATTAGATTACAGTCTGTATCATCAATTATTCAGATTGTTGTTACGATTTTGTTAGGTTATTTAGGATTCCAAGTTGGAATTAAGAAAAGAGAAGAATTACTTGGGTTATTTACTTTATCAAAAGCTTCTAAGCGAAAAGCAACAGATGAGCAGGATATAGTAGAAACGCCAGTTAAAATTTTAGATACGAGTGTAATTATTGATGGACGTATCGCTGACATTTGTCAAACTGGATTTATAGAAGGTACGATTGTTATTCCGCAATTTGTATTAGCCGAGTTACAGTACATAGCAGATTCTTCTGATACGTTAAAACGAAACAGAGGTAGAAGAGGTTTAGATATTCTAAATCGAATTCAAAAAGAGCTTGCTATGAACGTAGAAATTTACGAAGGTGACTTTGAAGATGTTCCAGAAGTTGATGCAAAGTTAGTTAAACTTGCAAAACTAAAGAACGGTATTCTAGTGACAAATGATTTTAATCTAAACAAAGTAAGTGAACTACAACAAATTAAGGTATGGAATATAAATGATTTAGCAAATGCCATCAAACCGGTTGTATTACCAGGAGAAGTGATAACCGCATTTGTAGTAAAAGAAGGTAAAGAAAAACTGCAAGGTGTTGCCTACCTGGACGATGGAACGATGATTGTTGTAGAAGATGGAAAAGAATCGATCGGGAAACGAATAGAAACAGTTGTTACAAGTGTTCTGCAAACATCTGCAGGCCGTATGATATTCGCAAAAGTAAAGTAAAAGGGGTAACAGAGGCATGCAATATAAAGTCATTATCCCAGCAGCGGGTTCAGGCTCTCGAATGGGCGCAGGCTTCAATAAATTATTTCTTAAGATAAAGAATTCACCCATTATCGAATTAACCATCAAAATATTTGGTGAAGATCAGAGCTGTAATGAGATTATATTACCAATCAAAGAAACTGAGAAACATCTATTTGAAACATTAAACCTGCCTAATTCAATTAAACAAAAAATCACTTATGTACAAGGTGGGTCTGAAAGACAGGAAAGTGTATATAATGGTTTACTAGCAATTAAAGATGCAGCAGGTTATGTACTTGTACACGATGGAGCAAGACCTTTTGTATCAAAAGATGTGATTGAACGAATTTTAGGAAGACTAAATGATCGTCAAGCAGTTATTTGTGCAGTTCCTATGAAAGACACAATTAAAAAAGTAATTGATGATCAAGTAGTTGAAACAATTGATCGATCTACACTTTGGGGAGTACAGACTCCCCAAGCTTTTACTTATGAATGTTTGGTACAAGCTCATCAAAAAGCGATACAAAATGGCTTTCTCGGAACTGATGATGCAAGTTTAGTTGAATGGAATGGACAAGTCGTTTCAGTAGTGAATGGTGACTATAATAATATAAAAGTTACAACAAAAGAGGATTTGTTTTTTGCTGAAACAATCTATGAACAATATCGAGATTAGAAGGTGTTTACATGTTTAGAATCGGACAAGGGTTTGATGTTCATGCTTTTGCAGAAAATCGCCCATTAATTATTGGCGGTATTGAAATTCCGTATGAGCTTGGCTTACTTGGACATTCAGATGCCGATGTACTTCTTCATACAATTTCAGACGCTTTATTAGGCGCGGTAGGTGAAGGAGATATTGGGAAACATTTCCCAGACACGGACCCAGCTTTTAAAGATGCTGATTCCGCAAAGCTCTTAATTCATGTTTATCAGCTTGTAAAAGATAAAGGGTATGAATTAGTCAATGCTGATTGTACAATTATTGCACAAGCACCAAAAATGGCACCATATATACAATCAATGAGAAGTAGAATCGCAGAATTACTTGAAACGTCTTCTGATCGTATTAATGTAAAAGCAACGACAACTGAAAAGTTAGGATTTACTGGAAGAAAAGAAGGAATTGCCTCACAAGCGGTTGTATTGTTACAGAAGAAGGCTTAAACTAATAAAGTATAATTATAAATCAGTGGAGAGTGTCTACAAATGTCAAATAGAGTAAGAGTTCGTTATGCACCTAGTCCAACGGGGCATTTACATATTGGTAACGCGCGTACTGCATTATATGTTTATTTATTTGCGAAACACTTTAACGGCGATATGGTATTACGTATTGAGGATACAGATATCGAACGAAACGTTGAAGGTGGCGAAGAAAGCCAAGCAAAATTTTTACACTGGTTAGGAATCGACTGGAATGAAGGCCCTGATAAGGGTGGAGAATATGGCCCTTACCGTCAATTAGAAAGATTAGATTTATATAAACAATACGCTAACGAGTTAATTGAAAAAGGTCACGCTTATAAGTGTTATTGTACAGAAGAAGAACTTGCAGCTGAACGTGAAGCTCAAATTGCTTCTGGACTTCCAACTACACGTTATAACGGTAAATGTCGTCATTTAACAGCGGAAGAAAGAACAGCTAAAGAAACAGAAGGTGCAGAATATACAATTCGTTTTGCAGTACCAGCATCTGATACGTATGAATGGGAAGATATTGTACGTGGTAATATCAAATTCGAATCAAAAGATATCGGTGACTGGGTTCTTGTGAAAAAGAACGGAATTGCTACGTATAACTATGCAGTAGTAGTAGATGATGCATTAATGAAAATTAGCCATGTACTACGTGGAGAAGAGCATATTTCGAATACACCAAAACAATTAATGGTCTATCGTGCGTTAAATTGGGATGCACCTGAATTTGGACACATGGCTGTAATTGTGAATGAAAACCGTAAAAAGCTCTCAAAACGTGATGAAACTGTATTACAATTTATTGAGCAATATCAAAACCTTGGTTATTTACCAGAAGCTTTATTTAATTTCATTGCGCTTCTTGGATGGTCACCAGTTGGTGAGGAAGAAATTTTCGGTAAAGAAGAATTTATTAAAATTTTCGACCCTAGCCGTTTAAGCTCGGCACCAGCAATGTTTGATAAGCAAAAGTTAACTTGGATTAATAACCGCTATATTAAAGAGCAGCCGTTAGAGAAAGTTGTAGAAATTGCATTACCACATTTAATCGAAGCTGGTTATGTAAAAGAAGAGCGTACTGCAGATGAAAATCTTTGGGTAACGAATCTTGTTGCACTTTACCAAGATCAAATGAGCTATGGTGCTGAAATTGTAGAACTATCTAGCTTATTCTTCAAAGATGAGTTAACATTTGGTGAAGAAGAGCAAGCTGTTATTTCTGAAGAACAAGTAAAAGAAGTTCTAGCTGCTTTAGTTGAAGAATTAAATTCTTCTGACGAGTTCACTGTAGATTCAATTAAAACATCTATGAAAAATGTTCAAAAAGCTACTGGACATAAAGGTAAAAAATTATTTATGCCAATTCGTGTTGCAACAACTGGACAATGTCACGGACCTGAATTACCAGCTGCAATGACGTTATTAGGAAAAGAAAAAGTTATTGCTCGTTTACAACAAATTATTGGTTAACAATTTTGCATTCGTGTAATATATATAAATAACATTCATATAGGAAAAATGTTGATAGGGAAGAGTAAATGATTGTTCGTTATCCAGAGAGAATCACAGGTGGTGGGAGTGATTTTAACGATATACATGGAAGTGCGCCCTTGAGTCTTTAGCCGAACGATTATTTTAGTAGGTTAAAGCGGTGGAAACCGTTATATTACATGAGTTGAGATGATTTTTAATAATTATCTAAACAGAGTGGAACCGCGCAAAAAAAGCGTCTCTGTGTTTAATTACACAGGGACGCTTTTTATTTTTAGTACCACATTAAGATAGAGAGAAACGGAGTTCTTAATAAATTCTTTAAGGGGAAATGAAAATGCTAAAGTACATGAAGGAAGATGTGGCGACGATATTTGAACGTGACCCAGCTGCAACGGGATATTTAGAAGTAATTCTAACTTATGCTGGATTACATGCATTATGGCTTTATCGATTTGCGCATTATTTCTATCGTAGAAAATGGTACTTTATTGCAAGAAGTATTTCACAATTTGCTCGTTTTCTAACAGGCATTGAAATTCATCCAGGTGCGAAAATCGGTAGACGATTCTTTATCGATCATGGGGCAGGAGTTGTTATTGGAGAAACTTGTGAAATTGGCGATGATGTCACTATTTATCAAGGAGTAACATTAGGTGGAACAGGGAAAGAAAAAGGTAAAAGACACCCAACTCTATTAGACGGAGTACTAGTTGCGACAGGAGCAAAAGTATTGGGGTCAATTACAGTCGGAGAAAACGCAAAGATAGGTGCAAATTCAGTCGTGCTGAAAGATGTTCCAAATAATACGACTGTAGTTGGTATACCTGGTAAGATAGTTGTTCAAGATGGAATAAGAGTGAATAATCAGTTTGATCACTGTGATTTACCTGATCCTGATGCAGATAGATTGCTTCAATTAGAAGCTGAGATTCAAGAATTGAAAAGTTTACTTAGCATAACTGAAAGGAAGTAAAAACATGGCGATTCAAATTTATAATACATTAACGAGGAAAAAAGAAGATTTTAAACCTTTAGAAGAAGGTAAAGTAAAAATGTATGTGTGTGGGCCAACGGTATACAATTATATTCATATCGGTAATGCTAGGCCAGCAATTGTATTTGACACAGTAAGACGTTATTTCGAATACCGTGGATATGATGTGAATTTTGTTTCTAACTTTACTGACGTAGATGATAAATTAATTAAGGCAGCAAATGAACTAGGTTCAGATGTACCAACAATCGCTGACAAATTTATTAATGCATATTTTGAAGACGTTCAAGCACTAGGCTGCAAAACAGCTACTAATCATCCACGTGTAATGGAAAATATGGATATTATTGTTGAGTTTGTTGAGGAATTAATCAAAAAAGGGTACGCATATGAGTCAGAAGGCGATGTATATTTCAAAACAAAAGAATTTAATGGATATGGTAAGCTTTCTCATCAATCTATTGAAGACCTACGTATCGGTGAAAGAATTGAGATTGGTGAAAAGAAAGAAGATCCGCTTGACTTTGCACTTTGGAAAGCAGCGAAACCAGGAGAGATTTTTTGGGAAAGTCCTTGGGGTAATGGTCGACCAGGCTGGCATATCGAGTGCTCTGCGATGGCAAAAAAATATTTAGGGGAAACAATTGATATTCACGCTGGTGGTCAAGACTTATCGTTCCCACATCATGAAAACGAAATAGCTCAATCTGAAGCGTTGAGCGGAAAAACTTTTTCAAATTACTGGATGCATAACGGCTATATTAATATTGATAATGAAAAAATGTCAAAATCACTTGGTAACTTTGTATTAGTACATGACATCATCAAATTAATTGATCCAATGCTTTTAAGGTTCTTTATGTTATCCGTGCATTACCGTCATCCAATCAACTATAGCGAAGAACTTCTACAAGAAGCAAAAAATGGATTCGAACGTATAAAAACTGCATATCAAAATCTGAAGCACAGACTTGAAAGTAGCACAAATTTAACTGAAGAAGACGAAAAATGGTTAAAAGAAATTGAGGACGAGAAACAAGTCTTTATAAAAGTAATGGATGATGACTTTAATACTGCAAATGCAATTTCAGTGTTATATCAATTAGCAAAATCAGCGAATCAATATTTATTGGAATCACACACTTCAACGAATGTAATAAATCAATTCCTTCAGACTTTTGACGAATTATCAAGTGTTCTTGGTATCAATCTAGTGAAAGAAGAAGCAATGTTAGATGAAGATATTGAGGCGTTAATTCAAAAACGTACAGAAGCAAGAAAAAATCGTGATTTTGCTTTAGCTGATCAAATTCGTGATCAATTAAAAGACTTAAATATTATCATTGAAGACACTCCGCAAGGTATTCGCTGGAAAAGAGGATAACTTGATGATTGAAAGTAGTCAAAATTTAGATGTGAAACAACTGAATAGTTTAGCTCTTGCATATATAGGTGATGCTGTATTCGAAATATATGTACGGCATCACCTCCTTGTAAAAGGAACGGTTCGACCTCATCAACTCCATAAAGCAGCAACTAGTTTTGTTTCTGCGAAAGGACAAGCTAAGGTTATCAGAGAAATGATGTCTGCTGACTTTTTGTCTGATGAAGAAATTGCTGTTGTAAAAAGAGGGAGAAATGCCAAGTCAGGCACAGTCCCTAAAAATACAGATGTTCAAACCTATCGATATGCTACAGCGATTGAAGCATTGATAGGATATCATTATTTACTAAAAAATGAAGAAAGACTCAATAGTATTGTGCAATTTGCGATTCAATTTATTGAGAATGAAAAAGGAGTATAACATGTCAGAGGAATTTATTATTGGACGTAACCCTGTTATGGAAGCAATACGTGCTGGTCGAGATATTAATAAAATATGGGTAAGTGATAGCGCAAATAAAGGACAAATTCATAAGCTTTTAGAATTAGCGAATGAAAACAAAGTGTTAGTTCAAAAAGCACCTAATAAAAAATTAGACGGTATGGTTCAAGGAAATCACCAAGGTGTAATTGCTCAAGTTGCTGCTTATGAATATGTAGAGGTTGAAGACTTATTCGAGGTTGCTAGTAGTCGTAATGAACAACCATTCTTCATCATCCTTGATGAAATTGAAGACCCACACAATCTAGGATCTATTATGAGAACTGCAGATGCTGTTGGTGCACATGGTATTATCATTCCAAAAAGAAGAGCGGTTGGATTAACTTCAGCAGTAGCAAAATCTTCTACAGGAGCAATTGAATATATCCCTGTCGCAAGAGTAACAAACCTGGCTAGAACAGTAGACGACTTAAAACAAAAGGGCGTTTGGATTTTCGGTACGGATGCAAAAGGTGCTGAGGATTATCGTAAAATGGACGGCGAAATCTCACTTGGTTTAATTATCGGTAGTGAGGGCAAAGGTATGAGCAGAATCTTAAAAGAAAAATGTGACTTTCTAATTAAACTGCCAATGGTTGGTAAAGTTACTTCGTTAAACGCATCTGTTGCTGCAAGTTTATTAATGTATGAAGTACACCGCAAGAGAAATCCACTTGGATCATAAAAAGAAAGAAATCCTGATAGTAGATGGTTATAACATGATTGGAGCTTGGCCGAATCTAAGAAAGCTTCGAGATGTAGACTTTGATAAATCTCGAGACTTACTAATTACATTACTTGCCGAGTACAAAGCTTCTACTGGATTGAGCGTCATTGTCGTTTTTGATGCTCATTTTGTAAACGGAATTGAAAAAGTAGATAAGCATTCGAAAGTAGAAGTGATTTTTACACGTAAAAATCAATCTGCTGATGAAAAGATAGAAAAGCTTGCAATCGAGCTCCGTCATGTAAATCATCAAATCTATGTTGCAACATCGGATTTTACTGAGCAATGGCAAATTTTTGGGCAAGGTGCGCTTCGGATTCCGGCAATGGAGTTATATCGTTCAGTTACACAAAATAAAAAAATGATCAGTAGCAAAATTAAAGAAATACCTGATCAAAGGCTGACAATAGGCAAAAAATTAAATTCAAAACAAACAGAAATTTTAGAAAAATGGCGAAGAGGGGAACGATGACTTATTGTTTCCTTTTTCTTTGTACTGTATAATGAGGTAAATTGTACGGTCGGAGGTGCTAATTTTGAACGTTGAACAGGAATTAAAACTAATGGTAGAATATGGTCCTATGGAGGATGAGGTAATCTTAGAATATGTCCGAGAAGGAGACCAAGAAGCACTTACTTTTTTAATTCAAAAATACCGTAATTTTGTTAAAGCAAAATCTAGATCTTATTTTCTAATTGGTGCAGACCGTGAAGACATTATTCAAGAGGGTATGATTGGCCTGTACAAAGCAATTCGTGACTATAAAGAAGACAAGCTTTCGTCCTTTAAGGCGTTTGCAGAATTATGCATTACAAGACAAATTATTACAGCGATCAAAACAGCAACAAGACAAAAGCATATACCATTAAATTCATATGTTTCGTTGGACAAGCCAATATATGATGAGGAGTCAGATCGTACTTTATTAGATGTGCTGACTGAATCTAAAAATATGGATCCAGAAGAACTTGTTATAAATCAAGAAGAAAATGTGGACATAGAATTAAAAATGTCAGAATTATTAAGCGATTTAGAAAGAAAAGTATTATCACTTTACTTAGACGGTCGTTCTTATCAGGAAATTTCCGAGGAATTAAACAGACATGTAAAGTCAATTGATAATGCACTACAACGTGTAAAAAGGAAGTTAGAAAGATATATGGAAATTAGAGAACTATCTGTATAGAGGTTTTCTTTAATACGGTTTGACAGTTTAAGGGACACATGTTACATTTTTAATGGATAATTATAGATGAATTAGGTTGGTGTCACCGTGAGAAAAAAAGTTGTCCTGTCGTGCACTACTTGCAATAATAGAAACTACTCCACAATGAAAAATTCTGCTTCTGTAGAACGTTTGGAGATGAAGAAGTTTTGTAAAACGTGTAATGAACACACTACACATAAAGAAACAAAATAAATGAAATAATTGCGGGTGTCCTTGATCAGTATTAGAATCATAGCTTTTCTGTATATAGCATGTAACGACGCTCTATTTGTACGGACAAGCGGGACGTTTACGCATTTCTCTAAACAAGTATATATTGGGGGTTGCGTCAATGGGTCGTATCGGTAAATTTTTTCGCGAAGTAAAAAGCGAAATGAAGAAAGTTTCTTGGCCTAAAAGAAAAGAATTAGTTAATTCAACGGTGACGGTTGTAGCTACAGTTGTTGTCTTTGTATTATTCTTTGCTGTGCTTGACACAGGAATTTCTAAGTTAATCCGACTTATTCTTGAATAAGTTAAAACTAAATGTGCTATAATGAATGATAATGTTTAAAGAAAAGCCCGGTAACGGGTTTTTTAATTTGCAAAGAAAGTTGACCGGGGAGGGAAGGACTTAGTCCTCTAAAATGGAAAAAAGTTGGTATGTTGTTCATACTTATTCAGGATATGAGAATAAGGTAAAAGCTAATCTAGAAAAGCGTGTAGAAACAATGGGAATGCAAGATAAGATTTTCCGAGTGATCGTTCCTGAAGAATCGGAAGTTGAAATGAAGAACGGTAAAGAAAAAGTTACAAAACGTAAAGTGTTTCCTGGTTACGTTTTAGTTGAAATCGTTATGACGGATGATTCATGGTATGTTGTACGTAATACACCAGGTGTAACAGGATTTGTTGGTTCAGCGGGTTCAGGTTCAAAACCAACTCCTCTATTAGAAGAAGAAATCACACATATTCTGAAACATATGGGACTTGATGAACAAGTAATTGATTTCGATTTAGAAGTGAATGAAGTTGTTCGTTTAAAAGAAGGGCCATTTGCTAATTACACTGGTTCAATTAAAGAAATTGATTTTGAAAAGAAAAAAGTTACAGTGCTTGTAGAGTTCTTTAATAAAGAAACGCCAGTAGAACTAGATTTAAATCTTGTAGAAAAATTATAATTCTAGACCTTGCAATTTTATTTTGAAAGTGTTAGAATTTTAAAGGTCAATATGCATCGATTCGATGGTATTAACTTCTGTATAAGAATATGCATGAGAATGCAAACGATATGAGTGGGAGGGTGAATCCCTATTACCACATCACGGACTTAAGGAGGTGTGTCTCGTGGCTAAAAAAGTAATTAAAATGGTAAAATTGCAAATTCCTGCAGGAAAAGCAAACCCAGCACCACCAGTTGGTCCTGCATTAGGACAAGCAGGTGTTAACATCATGGGCTTCTGTAAAGAGTTCAACGCTCGTACAGCTGACCAAGCTGGTCTAATTATTCCTGTTGAAATCACTGTATTCGAAGATCGTTCGTTTACATTTATTACGAAAACTCCTCCTGCTGCTGTACTTCTTAAAGTAGCGGCTGGTATTGAGTCTGGTTCTGGTGAACCAAATCGTAAAAAAGTAGCAACAGTAAAACGCGACAAAGTACGTGAGATTGCTGAAACTAAAATGCCTGACTTAAACGCTGCTTCAGTTGAAGCTGCTATGCGTATGGTTGAAGGTACTGCACGTAGTATGGGTATCGTTATTGAAGACTAATCCCATCTTCAGTAAGGTGTGATTGAGGAGGTTGCGAACATCGCTTTTGGTGTACTATCGCAACCTTTATTCGTGGGAGGAAAATCCGTTAAAACCACATTAGGAGGAAAATAACATGGCTAACAAAGGTAAAAAGTATCAAGATGCTATTAAATTAGTAGATCGTACAGCTGTTTACGCTGTAAACGAAGCTGTAGAACTAGTAAAGAAAACTACAACTGTTAACTTTGATGCGACAGTTGAAGTGGCATTCCGTTTAGGAGTAGACCCAAAGAAAGCTGACCAACAAATTCGTGGTGCAGTAGTTCTTCCACACGGTACTGGTAAAGTACAACGTGTTTTAGTATTTGCTAAAGGCGAAAAAGCTAAAGAAGCTGAAGCTGCTGGTGCTGATTTCGTAGGCGATGCAGAAATGATCGCTAAAATTCAAAAAGGTTGGTTCGACTTTGATGTAATCGTTGCAACTCCAGACATGATGGCTGAAGTTGGTAAATTAGGACGCGTATTAGGACCTAAAGGTTTAATGCCAAACCCTAAGACAGGAACTGTTACATTTGATGTAACGAAAGCTGTTAACGAAATCAAAGCTGGTAAAGTTGAATACCGTGTTGATAAAGCTGGTAACATTCACGTGCCAATCGGTAAAGTATCTTTCGAAAACGAAAAGTTAGTAGAAAACTTTACAACAATCTTCGAAACTATGGTTAAAGTTAAACCTGCTGCTGCTAAAGGATTATACATGAAGAACGTAGCAATTACTTCAACAATGGGCCCTGGTATCAAAGTAGATCCAGCTAGTTTCTAAGATAAAAAACAAAGTTGACAATTCGACAAGAACTCTCTATAATGGAGATTGTCTTGCTAATTAAATAGACTACCGTAGACAGTAGGTGCGTTTGCTTAATATCCTACCGAGGTGTATAACTGATAAATTCGTGCATATACAACCTCCATGTCTTTTTTTGAAAAATTCGTGGAGGTTTTGCTATGGGTTACACTTTTGCGGTATACACACTAAAATCCACAGGAGGTGTAATAAATGAGCGCAGTATTAGAAGCTAAAAAACAAGTTGTATCTGAAGTATCTGCTAAATTACGTGATAGCAAATCAACAATCGTTGTTGACTACCGTGGTTTAAATGTTGCTGAAGTAACTGAATTACGTAAGCAATTACGTGAAGCTGGCGTTGAGTTCAAAGTTTACAAAAACTCTTTAACTCGTCGTGCTGCTGAAGAAGCTGGCTTAGCTGGTTTAAATGAAGCATTAACTGGTCCAAACGCAATCGCGTTTAGTATGGAGGATGTAATTGCTCCTGCTAAAGTATTAAATGACTTCGCTAAAAAACATGAAGCTTTAGAAATTAAAGCTGGTGTAATCGAAGGAAACGTTGCTACAGTTGAAGAAGTGAAAGCTCTTGCTGAACTTCCATCTCGCGAAGGTTTACTTTCTATGTTGCTTAGCGTGCTACAAGCACCAATCCGCAACCTTGCTCTTGCAACAAAAGCTGTTGCAGAACAAAAAGAAGAACAAGGCGCTTAATGCCAAAATTGCATAAAAAATTATTGAAGGTATAAATAAGGAGGAAATTACAATGACTAAAGAACAAATCATTGAAGCAGTTAAAAATATGACTGTATTAGAATTAAATGACTTAGTAAAAGCTATCGAAGAAGAGTTTGGCGTAACTGCTGCTGCTCCTATGGCTATGATGGCTGGTGGCGGTGCTGAAGCTGCTGCTGAACAAACTGAATTCGACCTAGTATTAGCTGGCGCTGGCGACCAAAAAATCAAGGTTATCAAAGTTGTTCGTGAATTAACTGGTTTAGGATTAAAAGAAGCTAAAGAATTAGTTGACAACACTCCTAAAGCAATTAAAGAAGGAATCAGCAAAGAAGAAGCTGAAGAAATGAAAGCTAAACTTGAAGAAGTTGGCGCTTCTGTAGAAGTTAAATAATTTCTAATCGTTTTTACAAAAGCTCGCATTTATGCGAGCTTTTTTTGTACATATAGAGTTGTGATTGGGAAGACTAATCAGTATCAAAGATGGAAGAAGGATTTATTTATATGGCTGATCACTATTTTACGAACCAACCGAATAGTAAAATCGATAAGAAAGTATTTTCTTTTACCTTAAGAGGAAATGATTTAAAGTTTCAATCAGATGCCGGAGTGTTTTCAAGAAATGAAGTTGATTTTGGATCTCGTGTATTAATTGAGAACTTTACGTTTCCTGAAATTGCAGGGGGTATTTTAGATGTGGGCTGTGGGTATGGTCCGATTGGATTGTCGATTGCTAAAGATGATGAGAATCGATTAGTGGAAATGGTCGATGTGAATTTAAGAGCGATTGAATTAGCGAAAGAGAATGCAAAGGCGAATCATATAGAAAATGTGAAAATCTATGAAAGTAGTATCTATGAAAATGTATCTGGAGAATATGCCGCGATTTTAACGAATCCTCCCATACGAGCTGGAAAAATCGTAGTTCACACGATTTTAAGAGAAGCTCATGAGAAATTGCTTCCTGGTGGTGAACTTTGGGTAGTGATTCAAAAGAAACAAGGAGCTCCTTCCGCATTGGATCTACTAAAAGAGTTGTTTGATGAAGTGGATGTTGTAAAAAAGGAAAAAGGGTATTATATCATAAAAAGTAAAAAAGATTGACTCTAATTTTCGCTTGTGATAGTATTATTAAATGCCAATATATATTTATTTTCAAAAATCATTTTTGGAAGTGGGTATATTTCTATATTCTTTGGAAATGATAGTAAAATGACTGTCGTTGAGTTTAATAAATGGTTTTCATTTTGAAACCATTTTATTTTTTGTTTAACAAGTAAGGGGTTTTTCTGCTTATTTGTTACTATTTTTTTGTTTTAAATACTCTTGATCTAAGGGGTGAATATTTTATATGTTGACAGGTCAACTAGTTCAATATGGACGACACCGCCAACGCAGAAGTTATGCTCGTATCAGTGAAGTTTTAGAGTTACCTAACTTAATTGAAATTCAAACAGCATCTTACCAATGGTTTTTAGATGAAGGTTTGAGAGAGATGTTCCAGGACATTTCGCCAATTGAGGATTTCACAGGTAATCTATCATTAGAATTCATTGATTACAGTCTAGGTGAGCCGAAGTATGTTGTAGAAGAATCAAAAGAGCGTGATGTAAACTACGCTGCTCCACTTCGAGTAAAAGTTCGCCTATTAAATAAGGAAACTGGCGAAGTTAAAGAGCAAGATGTTTTCATGGGAGATTTCCCATTAATGACGGACACAGGCACATTTATTATTAATGGTGCTGAACGTGTAATCGTTTCACAATTAGTACGTTCTCCAAGTGTGTACTATAGTGGAAAGATCGACAAAAACGGTAAAAAAGGTTATACGGCTACTGTTATTCCGAACCGTGGTGCTTGGTTAGAGTACGAAACGGATGCGAAAGACGTAGTTTATGTACGTATTGACCGCACAAGAAAATTACCTGTTACTGTCTTACTACGTTCGCTTGGATTTGGTACAGACCAAGAGATTCTGGACTTATTAGGCGAAAACGAATACCTACGTAACTCACTTGAAAAGGATAATACAGATAGCACTGAAAAAGCGCTTCTTGAAATCTATGAGAGACTACGTCCGGGTGAACCACCTACAGTAGAAAACGCAAAAAACCTATTAATTACTCGCTTCTTTGATCCGAAGCGTTATGATTTAGCTAGCGTAGGTCGCTACAAAATCAATAAAAAATTACACATTAAAAACCGATTATTTAATCAACGTATCGCTGAAACTTTAGTGGACCCAGAAACTGGTGAAATTATTGTAGAAAAAGGGACAACTCTTGATCGCCGTACGTTAGATAGAATTCTTCCGTTCTTAGAGAAGAATATCGGTGAAAAAGTAGTTCAACCTGCTGGTGGCGTACTAGAAGAAGAGATTAATTTACAATCTATTAAAATCTATGCACCAGTTGAAGGTGATGGCGAACAAGTAATTCAAGTCATTGGAAATGCTAATGTAAGCAAAAGTGTGAAAAATATTTCACCTGCTGACATTATCGCTTCGATTTCTTACTTCTTTAACTTACTACATAACGTAGGAGATACTGATGATATTGACCACTTAGGTAATCGTCGTTTACGTTCTGTTGGAGAATTACTTCAAAACCAATTCCGTATCGGTTTATCTCGTATGGAACGTGTAGTTCGTGAACGTATGTCAATTCAAGATACAAACGCAGTTACTCCACAGGCATTAATTAACATTCGCCCTGTAATTGCTTCTATAAAAGAATTCTTTGGTAGCTCGCAGCTATCTCAATTCATGGACCAAACAAACCCACTAGCAGAATTAACTCACAAACGAAGACTATCAGCGCTAGGACCAGGTGGTTTAACACGTGAACGTGCTGGATTCGAAGTACGTGACGTTCATTACTCTCACTATGGTCGTATGTGTCCGATTGAGACGCCTGAGGGACCGAACATCGGATTAATTAACTCACTTTCTTCTTATGCGAAAGTAAATCAATTTGGTTTCATAGAAACGCCGTATCGTCGTGTAGATGCTGAAACGGGCCGTCTTACTGATAAAATTGATTACTTAACAGCTGATGAAGAGGATCTATACGTTGTAGCCCAAGCGAATGCTCGTTTAGGCGATGATGGTAGTTTCTTAGATGAAGATGTAGTAGCTCGTTTCCGTGGAGACAACACAGTTGTTAAACGTGAGCGTATCGACTATATGGATGTATCACCAAAACAAGTAGTATCAGCTGCGACAGCGTGTATTCCTTTCTTAGAGAATGACGATTCAAACCGTGCCCTAATGGGAGCGAACATGCAACGTCAAGCAGTTCCATTGTTAAACCCTGAGTCACCAATTGTTGGAACAGGTATGGAATATGTATCAGCGAAAGACTCTGGTGCTGCAGTAATCTGTAAACACCCTGGTATCGTTGAACGTGTTGAAGCGAAAGAAGTTTGGGTACGTCGTTATTCAGAAGTTGATGGACAAAAAGTTAAAGGTGACCTTGATAAATATCGTATGTTAAAATTCGTACGTTCAAACCAAGGTACTTGTTATAACCAACGCCCAATCGTAAGTGTTGGTGACGAAGTAGTAAGAGGCGAAATTCTTGCAGATGGACCTTCGATGGAAAAAGGTGAATTAGCTCTAGGACGTAACGTGCTTGTAGCATTCATGACATGGGATGGTTACAACTACGAGGATGCGATTATTATGAGTCGCCGTCTTGTTAAAGAAGATGTTTACACTTCAGTTCATATTGAAGAATATGAGTCAGAAGCTCGTGACACTAAATTAGGACCAGAAGAAATCACTCGTGATATTCCAAACGTTGGTGAAGATGCACTTAAAAATCTTGATGAGCGTGGAATTATCCGTATTGGTGCAGAAGTTAAAGATGGTGACTTATTAGTTGGTAAAGTAACACCAAAAGGGGTTACAGAATTAACTGCTGAAGAACGTCTACTTCATGCAATCTTCGGTGAAAAAGCTCGTGAAGTTCGTGATACATCTTTACGTGTTCCACACGGTGGAGGCGGAATTATTCTTGATGTTAAAGTATTCACTCGTGAAAACGGCGATGAATTACCACCAGGAGTTAACCAACTTGTTCGTGTTTACATCGTTCAGAAGCGTAAAATCTCTGAAGGGGATAAAATGGCCGGGCGACATGGTAATAAAGGGGTTATTTCCCGTATTTTACCAGAAGAAGATATGCCATTCTTACCAGATGGAACACCAGTTGATATCATGTTAAACCCATTAGGGGTACCTTCTCGTATGAACATCGGTCAGGTATTAGAGTTACACTTAGGTATGGCTGCTAGATACCTTGGCATTCATGTTGCTTCTCCTGTATTTGATGGAGCGCGTGAGGAAGATGTTTGGGGAACGATTGAAGAAGCTGGTATGGCACGCGATGCTAAGACTGTACTATATGATGGACGTACGGGTGAGCCGTTCGATAACCGTGTATCTGTAGGTGTCATGTATATGATCAAACTTGCGCACATGGTTGACGATAAGCTACATGCTCGTTCAACTGGACCATACTCACTTGTTACGCAACAACCACTTGGTGGTAAAGCACAATTTGGTGGACAACGTTTTGGTGAGATGGAAGTATGGGCACTTGAAGCATATGGTGCTGCTTATACATTACAAGAGATCTTAACTGTTAAGTCAGATGACGTTGTTGGACGTGTGAAAACATACGAAGCGATCGTTAAAGGCGAAAACGTACCAGAACCAGGTGTTCCTGAATCATTCAAAGTATTAATCAAGGAATTACAATCTCTAGGTATGGATGTTAAGATGATGTCTGCTACAGATCAAGAAATCGAAATGCGTGATACTGAAGATGACGATGATCAAGCTTCAGAACATTTAGCGATGGATATGGAATACGTTAAAGAATAAGTATTATATTGGGTAAAACCTTAGGACAGAAAGGGAGGTAGGCCCCTTGATAGATGTAAATAATTTCGAGTATATGAAGATCGGACTTGCATCGCCTGACAAAATTCGCTCGTGGTCATACGGGGAAATTAAAAAACCTGAAACAATTAACTACCGTACATTAAAACCTGAAAAAGATGGTCTTTTTTGTGAACGTATTTTCGGTCCTACAAAGGACTGGGAATGTCATTGCGGTAAATATAAGCGTGTACGTTATAAAGGTGTAGTTTGTGATCGTTGTGGAGTTGAAGTAACTCGTGCAAAAGTGCGTCGTGAGCGTATGGGGCACATTGAATTAGCTGCTCCTGTATCACATATTTGGTATTTCAAAGGTATTCCAAGCCGAATGGGACTTGTTTTAGACATGTCCCCTCGAGCTTTGGAGGAAGTTATCTACTTTGCTTCGTATGTTGTAACTGAAACAGGTGATACGCCTTTAGAAAAGAAACAATTGCTTTCTGAGAAAGAATTCCGTGCTTATCGTGAGCGCTATGGTCAAACTTTCCAAGCATCTATGGGTGCTGAAGCAATTAAAAAGCTTTTAAGCGACATTAACCTTGAGAAAGATGTTGATTCTTTAAAAGAGGAATTAAAAACTGCTCAAGGACAACGTCGTACAAGAGCGATTAAACGATTAGAAGTATTAGAAGCATTCCGTAACTCTGGTAATGAGCCTTCATGGATGATCCTTGATGTTCTTCCAGTGATTCCACCTGAATTACGTCCAATGGTTCAATTGGATGGTGGACGCTTTGCTACTTCAGATTTAAATGATCTATATCGTCGTGTAATTAACCGTAACAACCGTTTAAAACGTTTATTAGACCTTGGTGCTCCAAGTATCATCGTTCAAAACGAAAAACGTATGCTTCAAGAAGCAGTTGATGCGTTAATTGACAATGGTCGTCGTGGCCGTCCAGTTACTGGGCCGGGTAACCGTCCATTAAAATCACTTTCTCACATGCTTAAAGGTAAGCAAGGACGTTTCCGTCAAAACTTACTTGGTAAACGTGTTGACTACTCTGGACGTTCGGTAATCGTTGTAGGACCAAACTTACAGATGTATCAATGTGGTCTACCAAAAGAAATGGCAATTGAATTATTCAAGCCATTCGTGATGAAAGAATTAGTAGAGCGTGGGTTAGCACATAACATTAAGAGTGCAAAACGTAAAATTGAGCGTTTACACCCAGAAATTTGGGATGTATTAGAATCGGTTATTCGTGAACACCCGGTGTTACTAAACCGTGCCCCAACTCTTCACAGACTTGGTATCCAAGCGTTCGAACCTACTCTAGTAGAAGGCCGTGCGATTCGTCTACATCCACTTGTATGTACTGCATACAATGCCGATTTTGACGGTGACCAAATGGCTGTTCACGTACCGTTATCAAGTGAAGCTCAAGCTGAAGCTCGTATTCTAATGCTTGCAGCTCAAAACATCCTGAACCCGAAAGATGGTAAACCAGTAGTTACACCATCTCAAGATATGGTATTAGGTAACTATTACTTAACACTTGAGCGTGCAGGCGCTGTCGGTGAAGGTATGGTATTTAAAGATATCAATGAAGCGTTGATTGCATACCAAAACGGTTATGTACATTTACATTCTCGTGTTGCAGTTGCAGCAGGAACGCTTAATAACGAAACATTTACTGAAGAACAAAATAATTCATTATTAATCACAACTGTCGGTAAGTTGATCTTCAATGAAATCTTACCTACATCGTTCCCTTATATTAATGAACCAACGCAGAGTAATCTTGAAAAAGAAACTCCGCAGATGTATTTTGTTTCTAAAGGTGAGAATATAAAAGAAATTATTGAAAGTAGAGAAGAAATTTCTCCTTTCAAAAAGAAAATTCTTGGAAATATCATTGCTGAAGTATTTAAACGATTCAAAATTACTGAAACGTCAAAAATGCTTGACCGTATGAAGGATCTAGGATTTAGACATTCTACTAAAGCTGGTATCACAGTAGGTGTAGCTGACATCATCGTATTACCTGAGAAGCAACACATTATTGCTGAAGCACAGGAAAAAGTAGATAAAGTATTGAAGCAATTCCGCCGCGGATTAATCACAGAAGATGAGCGTTACGATCGTGTAATCGCAATTTGGAGTGACGCGAAGGACGTTATCCAAGGAAAACTGATGGCTTCATTAAATAAACGAAACCCTATCTTTATGATGAGTGACTCTGGTGCCCGTGGTAATGCATCCAACTTCACTCAGCTTGCAGGTATGCGTGGTCTGATGGCCAACCCAGCTGGTCGTATTATTGAGTTACCGATTAAATCGTCATTCCGTGAAGGTTTAACGGTACTTGAATACTTCATCTCAACACATGGTGCTCGTAAAGGTCTTGCCGATACTGCACTTAAAACAGCCGATTCAGGTTACTTAACTCGTCGTCTAGTTGACGTTGCACAAGATGTAATCGTTCGTCAAGATGACTGTGGTACTGATCGCGGTTTACATGTTAAGGCGATTAAAGAAGGTAACGAAATTATTGAAGGTCTATACGATCGTCTAGTTGGACGTCATTTACGTGCAACTCTACGTCACCCAGAAACTGGCGTGTTACTTGCACAAGAGAATGATTTAATTACAGAAGACTTAGCTCGTGAAATTATCGATGCTGGTATTGAAGAAGTTAATATCCGTTCTGCGTTTACATGTAATACGAACCATGGAGTATGTAAAAAATGTTATGGTCGCAATTTAGCTACAGGTGCTGAAGTTGAAGTTGGTGAAGCAGTTGGTATCATCGCTGCTCAATCTATCGGTGAACCAGGTACTCAGTTAACAATGCGTACATTCCATACAGGTGGGGTAGCAGGAGACGATATTACTCAAGGTTTACCTCGTATTCAAGAGCTATTTGAAGCGCGTAACCCTAAAGGTCAAGCGGTTATATCTGAAATTGATGGTGTTATCTCGATCTCAACTGATGCAAAAGACAAACAAGAAATTATTGTTGAAGGTTCAGTAGAATCTAGAAGTTACCCAGTTCCTTATGGCGCTAGATTAAAAGTTCAAGAAGGTGAAAGAATTGAACGCGGTCAAGTAATGACTGAAGGTTCAATTGATCCTAAAGAGCTATTAAAAGTAAAAGGTACAAATGCTGTTCAAGAATACTTACTACGTGAAGTTCAAAAAGTATACCGTATGCAAGGGGTAGAAATTGGTGATAAACACGTAGAGGTAATGGTTCGTCAAATGCTGAAGAAAGTTCGTGTAATGGATGCTGGGGAAACAACTTTACTTCCTGGTACATTATTAGAATTACATCAATTTACTGAAGCAAATAAAGAAGCTTTATTTGCAGGTAAACAACCAGCTACTGCTCGTCCATTATTACTAGGTATTACAAAAGCATCATTAGAAACAGATTCATTCTTATCAGCTGCGTCATTCCAAGAAACAACGCGTGTATTAACAGACGCTGCGATTAAAGGAAAACGTGATGAGTTGCTAGGATTAAAAGAGAATGTTATTATTGGTAAGTTGGTTCCGGCTGGTACAGGTATGAATAGATACCGTAAAGTTGATCTTGTAAAAGATGTAAACGAATCAGTTGAAATGAACGAAGAAGTTTTAGTTGAAAAATAAAACTTAAAATATTTTCATTCTTGAGTTGACATCAAATGATGAAAAATGATAAGATATTCAAGGTTGCTCCTAGACAATAGCACTGCTAATCTTAGCAGGTTAGACCCGGGGCTAATTTAGGAATATACAGTTAAAACTGTTTTTGTGAGAGGGAAGATTCCTTCCTTCTTGCAAAAACTTTGTTTTCAACTAATTATGAACCACCTGGATGTGTGGTCTTATAAATATGTGAAGGGAGGAAAACTCATGCCTACTATTAACCAGTTAGTGCGTAATGGACGTACTTCTAAAGTATGGAAATCAAAATCACCAGCATTAAACAAAGGTTTCAACTCATTAAAGAAAAAATCAACTGATTTATCAGCTCCACAAAAACGTGGTGTTTGTACTCGTGTTGGTACTATGACTCCAAAGAAACCGAACTCAGCATTACGTAAATATGCTCGTGTACGTTTAACTAACCAAATCGAGGTAACTGCTTATATCCCAGGTATCGGACACAACTTACAAGAGCACAGTGTTGTTCTTATTCGTGGAGGACGTGTAAAAGATTTACCAGGGGTACGTTATCACATCGTTCGTGGTGCTTTAGATACTGCAGGTGTTGACAAACGTATGCAAGGTCGTTCTAAATACGGAACTAAGAGACCGAAAGCAGCTAAGAAGTAATAAATTACAACTAGTCGAAAGGAGGAAATCACATGCCACGTAAAGGTCCTGTTGCAAAAAGAGATGTATTGCCAGATCCACTTTATAATTCAAAATTAGTTTCTCGTCTAATCAACAAAATGATGATTGACGGAAAAAGAGGGAAATCTCAAGCTATCTTATACGGTGCTTTTGAATTAATCCAAGAACGTTCTGGTAAAGAACCAATGGAAGTATTCGAAGCTGCTCTTAAAAATATCATGCCAGTTCTAGAAGTTAGAGCTCGTCGTGTTGGTGGATCAAACTACCAAGTACCAGTTGAGGTACGTCCAGAGCGCCGTACAACTTTAGGTCTTCGCTGGTTAGTTAACTATTCTCGTCTTCGTGGAGAAAAAACGATGGAAGAGCGTTTAGCTAACGAAATTCTTGATGCAGCTAACAACTCAGGTTCTGCAGTTAAGAAACGTGAAGATACACACAAAATGGCAGAAGCGAACAAAGCGTTTGCTCACTACCGTTGGTAAGATTAAAAGCATTTTAGTTATTTCTGCACATAATGAATGTTGGTTAAGTCGTTCACCTATTTTTATCTAGTTTTCTAGTTTGAATAGGTGAACGTCGGATTACATAACTTAGGATGACATGAAAGTTCTTTGCTTGTAGTGCTTAACTTAATAACATGAAATATGTATAGGAATAACTTTTTCTTATACTATTAAAAATCCTACTTACAAATTGGAAGGGAGAAAGAACCCTTATGACAAGAGAGTTCTCCTTAAATAACACTCGTAATATCGGGATCATGGCTCATATTGACGCTGGTAAAACAACGACTACTGAGCGTATCCTTTATTACACTGGTCGTATTCACAAAATTGGTGAAACTCATGAAGGAGCTTCACAAATGGACTGGATGGAGCAAGAGCAAGAGCGTGGTATCACTATCACTTCTGCTGCTACAACAGCTCAATGGAATAACCACCGTGTAAATATCATTGATACTCCAGGTCACGTAGACTTCACTGTAGAAGTTGAACGTTCTCTACGTGTACTTGATGGCGCAGTTGCAGTACTTGATGCTCAATCTGGTGTTGAGCCTCAAACTGAAACAGTATGGCGTCAAGCAACTACTTACGGAGTTCCACGTGTTGTATTCGTTAACAAAATGGATAAAATCGGCGCGGATTTCTTATACTCTGTAGGAACATTGCACGATCGTTTACAAGCTAACGCACACCCAATCCAATTAGCGATGGGTGCTGAAGATAACTTCTGGGGTATTGTTGACCTTGTTGAGATGAAAGCTATTAAGTATAACAATGACTTAGGAACTGACATTGAAACAATCGAAATCCCTGAAGAATACCAAGAACTAGCTGAAGAATACCGTGGAAGATTAGTAGAAGCGGTAGCTGAGCTTGACGAAGAATTAATGATGAAATATCTTGAAGGTGAAGAAATCACACTTCCTGAATTAAAAGCTGCTATTCGTAAAGCAACTTGTTCAGTACAGTTCTACCCAGTAGTATGTGGTTCTGCTTTCAAAAACAAAGGTGTTCAATTAATGCTTGATGCAGTAATTGACTACTTACCATCACCATTAGATGTACCAGCAATTATGGGAACTATTCCTGATTCTGATGAAGAGAAAGTTGTTCCTTCAAGTGACGACGAGCCTTTCGCTGCTCTTGCATTCAAAATCATGACAGATCCTTATGTTGGTAAATTAACGTTCTTCCGTGTGTACGCAGGTACATTAGAATCTGGTTCATACGTTCAAAACTCTACGAAAGGTAAGCGTGAGCGTGTAGGACGTATCCTACAAATGCATGCTAACTCTCGTCAAGAGATCTCGAAAGTATATGCTGGAGACATCGCTGCTGCTGTAGGTCTTAAAGATACTACAACTGGAGACACTCTATGTGATGAAAAGAATTTAGTAATTCTTGAGTCTATGGAATTCCCAGAGCCAGTTATCCATATTGCAATCGAACCAAAATCTAAAGCTGACCAAGATAAAATGGGTCAAGCATTAGTAAAATTAACAGAAGAAGATCCTACATTCCGTGCACATACTGATCAAGAAACTGGTCAAGTAATCATCGGTGGTATGGGTGAACTTCACCTTGATATCATCGTTGACCGTATGCGTCGTGAATTCAAAGTAGAAGCTAACGTTGGTGCTCCTCAAGTAGCATACCGTGAAACTTTCCGTTCTTCTGCACAAGTAGAAGGTAAATTCGTACGTCAATCAGGTGGACGTGGACAATTCGGTCACGTTTGGATTGAATTCTCACCAAACGAAGAAGGAAAAGGCTTCGAGTTTGAAAATGGAATCGTTGGTGGTGTTGTTCCACGTGAATACATCCCAGCTGTTGCTGCAGGTCTTGAAGATTCTCTTAAAAATGGTGTATTAGCTGGTTTCCCACTAATCGACATTAAAGCTCGTCTATTTGATGGTTCTTACCATGATGTTGACTCGAATGAGATGGCGTTTAAAGTTGCTGCTTCATTAGCACTTAAAAACGCAGTTAAAAAATGTAACCCAGTTCTACTTGAACCAATCATGAAAGTAGAAGTTGTTATCCCTGAGGAATACTTAGGAGATATCATGGGTGATGTTACATCTCGTCGTGGACGCGTTGAAGGTATGGAAGCTCGCGGTAACGCTCAAGTAGTACGTGCAATGGTACCTCTTGCTGAGATGTTTGGTTATGCAACTTCATTACGTTCTAACACTCAAGGTCGTGGAACGTTCTCAATGGTATTTGACCATTATGAAGATGTACCAAAATCAATCTCTGAAGAAATTATCAAAAAATATAAAGGTGAGTAATTGATTATTTAGTTCTCATCATGTATAACTATGTATGTTAGCCATATAGGGGACTTGCCCCTTTATGGCATAATAATAAAACTAAAATTAATTTTCTTAATTATAAGGAGGATTTTTACAATGGGTAAAGCTAAATTCGAACGTGTAAAACCACACGTTAACATTGGTACAATCGGACACGTTGACCATGGTAAAACTACATTAACAGCTGCTATTACAACTGTATTAGCTAAAGTAGGTGGAGCTGAAGCTCGTGCTTACGATCAAATCGATGGTGCTCCAGAAGAAAGAGAACGTGGTATCACAATCTCTACTGCACACGTTGAGTATGAAACTGAAACTCGTCACTATGCACACGTTGACTGCCCAGGTCACGCTGACTATGTTAAAAACATGATCACTGGTGCTGCTCAAATGGACGGTGGTATCTTAGTAGTATCTGCTGCTGATGGTCCAATGCCTCAAACTCGTGAGCACATTCTTTTATCACGCCAAGTTGGTGTACCTTACATTGTAGTATTCATGAACAAATGTGACATGGTTGACGATGAAGAGTTACTTGAATTAGTTGAAATGGAAATTCGTGATCTATTATCAGAATATGAATTCCCTGGCGATGACATTCCAGTAATCAAAGGTTCAGCTCTTAAAGCTTTAGAAGGTGACGAAGCTTGGGAAGCAAAAATTCATGAATTAATGGCTGAAGTTGATTCTTATATCCCAACACCAGCTCGTGAAACTGACAAACCTTTCTTAATGCCAGTTGAGGATGTATTCTCAATCACTGGTCGTGGAACAGTTGCTACTGGACGTGTTGAGCGTGGAGTAGTTAAAGTTGGTGAAGTAATCGAAATCATCGGTTTCACTGAAGAGCCAAAATCAACTACTGTAACAGGTGTTGAAATGTTCCGTAAACTTCTTGATCAAGCAGAAGCTGGAGATAACATCGGTGCACTTCTTCGTGGGGTTGCTCGTGACGATATCCAACGTGGTCAAGTTTTAGCTAAACCAGGTTCAGTTAAACAACACACTAAGTTCAAAGCTGAAGTTTACGTTTTATCTAAAGAAGAAGGTGGACGTCATACTCCATTCTTCGCTAACTACCGCCCACAATTCTATTTCCGTACAACTGACGTAACTGGAATCATCCAATTACCAGAAGGTACTGAAATGGTTATGCCTGGCGACAACATCGAAATGACTGTTGAGTTAATCAACGCAATCGCTGTTGAAGAAGGAACTAAGTTCTCTATCCGTGAGGGTGGACGTACTGTAGGCGCTGGCGTAGTTGCTACAATCGTTGAATAATTAAAACTCAAAAGCTTAGAAGAATTTATTCTTCTAAGCTTTTTTTTATTGGTAATATTTAATATAATAGAAATTCGTTTCTTACTTGATTTTCATAAGTAGAGATAATATAATAACAAAGTACAAAAGACGACAAAAACCTGTCTTACATAAACAAATAAATTAATGCTTGCAATAGCATTATTTTTTATGTATAATAGATGATGTTGGTCTTTGACTGCGTAGAAATGGAAGGTTGCTGATACACCCGGCCGCTTTGCCATGGCGAGTGTAAGGAAATTTCCATGGAGTATGTCTATTATATAAATAGGCGAAAAAGGAGGGAAAATTATGGCAAAAGAAAAAATTCGTATTCGTTTAAAAGCTTACGATCACCGTATTTTAGATCAATCTGCTGAAAAAATCGTTGAAACTGCGAAACGTTCAGGTGCTTCTGTATCTGGTCCGATCCCGTTACCAACTGAGAAATCAATTTACACGATTCTTCGTGCGGTTCATAAATACAAAGATTCACGTGAGCAATTCGAAATGCGCACACATAAACGTTTAATCGATATCGTGAACCCAACACCACAAACTGTTGATTCACTAATGAGACTAGACTTACCGTCTGGCGTTGATATTGAAATCAAGCTTTAATAACAATATAGAAAATTCAGGAGGTGTGACTTATGACTAAAGGAATCTTAGGGAAAAAGATCGGTATGACACAAGTATTTGCTGAAAATGGTGAGTTAATTCCAGTTACTGTTATCGAAGCAGCTTCTAACGTAGTTTTACAAAAGAAAACTACTGAAACTGACGGATATGAAGCAATCCAAATCGGATTTGCTGACAAACGTGATAAAATCGCTAACAAACCTGAAAAAGGCCACGCTGCTAAAGCAAACACTGCACCTAAGCGCTTCGTTCGTGAAATTCGTGATGCTGACATGTCAGCTTATGAAGTAGGTCAAGAAGTCAAGGTAGATATATTTGCAAATGGTGACATCGTTGATGTAACTGGAACTTCAAAAGGTAAAGGATTCCAAGGTAGCATTAAGCGCCACGGACAATCTCGTGGTCCAATGACTCACGGTTCTCGTTACCACCGTCGTCCAGGTTCAATGGGTCCTGTAGCTCCAAACCGCGTATTTAAAAACAAAGCATTACCAGGACGTATGGGTGGAGAAAAAGTAACTGTACAAAACTTACAAATTGTTAAAGTTGACGTTGAACGTAACTTACTATTAGTTAAAGGTAATGTACCAGGTGCTAAAAAATCTTACGTAACAATCCGTTCTGCGGTTAAATCTAACTAATTAATTAGAAGAAAGGAGGAAACCAAATGCCTAAAGTTACTATGTTTAATCAAACTGGTGCTCAAGTAGGAGAAATCGAATTAGCAGAAGCTGTATTCGGAATCGCTCCAAACGAACACGTTTTATTTGACGCTGTAATGATGCAACGTGCATCTTTACGTCAAGGTACACACAAAGTAAAAACACGTTCTGAAGTACGTGGTGGTGGTCGTAAACCATGGAAACAAAAAGGAACTGGACGTGCTCGTCAAGGTTCTATTCGTTCTCCACAATGGCGTGGTGGTGGTATCGTATTCGGTCCAGCTCCAAGATCATATTCTTACAAATTACCTAAAAAGGTACGTCGCTTAGCAATTAAATCTGCTTTATCTACGAAAGTATTAGAGCAAAGCATGTTAGTGCTTGAAGATTTAGTGTTAAACGCACCAAAAACAAAAGATATGGTTACTGTATTACAAGGCTTATCTGTACAAAAGAAAGTCTTAATCGTTACAGCTGACTTAAATGAAAACGTAGCTTTATCTGCTCGTAATATCCAAGGAATCACTGTGCTTGCAGCAAATGAAGTTAACGTAATCGACGTTTTACATCATGATACTTTAATCATGACTAAAGCTGCGGTGGAAAAAGTAGAGGAGGTGCTTGCGTAATGAAGGATCCTCGTGATATTATCAAACGCCCGGTAATCACTGAAGCTTCTATGGATGCTATATCAGAGAAAAAATACACTTTCGAAGTTGATGTAAGAGCTAATAAAACTGAAGTTAAAGATGCTGTTGAAGCAATCTTCGGTGTTAAAGTAGAAAAAGTTAACGTAATGAACTACAAAGGTAAGTTTAAACGTATGGGTAAACATGCTGGTTACACTAACCGTCGTAGAAAAGCAATCGTTAAATTAACTGCTGATAGCCAAGATATTCAATTATTCGAAGGCGTTTAATACTAACTACTAGAAAAGGAGGGAAATTACGATGGGAATCAAAAAGTATAAACCAACCACTAACGGTCGCCGTGGTATGACTACTAATGATTTTGCTGAGATCACTACTGATAAACCAGAAAAATCATTACTAGCTCCACTTAGTAAAAAAGCTGGCCGTAATAACCAAGGTAAAATTACTGTTCGTCACCAAGGTGGTGGACATAAACGTCAATACCGTATCATCGATTTCAAAAGAGATAAAGATGGTATACCAGGACGCGTTGCTACAATCGAGTACGATCCAAACCGTTCTGCAAACATTGCGTTAATTAACTACGCTGATGGAGAAAAACGTTACATCCTTGCTCCTAAAAACTTAGTAGTAGGAATGGAAATCGTTTCTGGTCCAGAAGCAGATATTAAAATAGGTAACGCTTTACCACTTGTAAACATTCCAGTAGGTACAACAATCCACAACATCGAATTAAAACCAGGTCGTGGAGGACAATTAGTACGTTCTGCTGGTACTTCAGCTCAAGTATTAGGTAAAGAAGATCGTTACGTATTAGTACGTTTAAATTCTGGTGAAGTACGTATGGTATTAGCTACATGCCGCGCGACTGTAGGTCAAGTTGGTAATGAGCACCACGAACTTATTAACATCGGTAAAGCAGGTCGTTCTCGTTGGATGGGTAAACGCCCAACTGTACGTGGATCTGTAATGAACCCAGTAGATCACCCACACGGTGGTGGTGAAGGACGCTCTCCAATCGGACGTAAATCACCAATGTCTCCATGGGGTAAACCAACTCTTGGGTACAAAACTCGTAAGAAAAACAAAGCGTCAGATAAATTTATCGTACGTCGTCGTAAAAAATAACGCGGTTGTGCTACGGTTCACTAGAACCGTAGGTCAATCACGAAGGGAGGTACCACAATGGGACGCAGCCTGAAAAAAGGTCCATTTATTGATGATCACTTATTAGCTAAAGTTGAGAAATTAAACGAAACTGACTCAAAACAAGTTGTAAAAACTTGGTCACGTCGTTCTACTATTTTCCCACAATTTATCGGACATACTATTGCAGTGTACGATGGTCGTAAACACGTACCTGTATACGTATCGGAAGATATGGTAGGTCACAAACTTGGTGAATTTGCTCCAACTCGTACTTATAAAGGTCACGATGCGGATGACAAGAAAACTAGAAGATAATGAGAGGAGGCACTCCAATGCAAGCAAAAGCTGTACTGAGAACAGTTCGTATCGCTCCTCGTAAAGTTCGTCTAGTAGTCGATTTAATCCGAGGTAAGCAAGTTGGCGAAGCGATCGCAATCCTTCGACACACACCAAAAACTGCTTCTCCTGTTGTAGAGAAATTGTTAAAATCTGCTATTGCAAATGCAGAACATAACTATGATATGGATGTTAACAACTTAATCGTCGAAAAAGTATTCGTTGATGAAGGTGCTACATTAAAACGTTTCCGCCCACGTGCACAAGGACGTGCTAGCGCAATCAATAAACGCACAAGCCACATCACAATCGTGGTATCAGAGAAGAAGGAGGGATAATCGATGGGTCAAAAGGTAAATCCAGTCGGACTTCGTGTCGGTATAATCAAAGATTGGGAATCTAAATGGTACGCAGAGAAAGATTACGCAGACCTTTTACATGAAGATATTAAAATTCGTGAATATATCAGCGCTCGCTTAAAAGATTCTGCTGTTTCCAAAGTAGAAATCGAAAGAGCTGCAAACCGTGTAAACATTACAGTTCACACTGCAAAACCTGGTATGGTAATCGGTAAAGGTGGTTCAGAGGTTGAAGCTCTTCGTAAAGCTTTAAACAACTTAACTGGCAAACGTGTTCATATCAACATCATCGAAATCAAAAGAGCAGATCTTGATGCTAAATTAGTAGCAGAAAACATCGCTCGTCAATTAGAAAACCGTGTTTCTTTCCGTCGTGCTCAAAAGCAAGTATTACAACGTGCTATGCGTGCTGGTGCATTAGGAATCAAAACACAAGTTTCTGGACGTCTTGGCGGAGCAGATATCGCTCGTGCTGAATCATATAGCGAAGGTACAGTGCCACTTCATACATTACGCGCAGATATCGACTATTCAACTGCAGAAGCAGATACAACATACGGTAAACTTGGCGTAAAAGTATGGATTTACAAAGGTGAAGTTCTTCCTACAAAAAAGAAAGCTTCTGAGGAAGGAGGAAATTAATTATGTTAATGCCTAAACGTGTTAAATATAGAAGAGAGCATCGTGGTAAAATGCGCGGACGTGCCAAAGGTGGTACTGAAGTAGCATTCGGTGAATTCGGTTTACAATCAACTGAAGCTTCTTGGATTACTAACCGTCAAATTGAAGCAGCGCGTCGTGCAATGACTCGTTACATGAAACGTGGCGGTAAAGTATGGATTAAGATCTTCCCTTCTAAGCCTTACACAGCTAAACCTCTTGAGGTTCGTATGGGTAGCGGTAAAGGTGCTCCTGAAGGTTGGGTAGCAGTTGTTAAACCAGGAAAAATCATGTTCGAAATCGCTGGTGTATCTGAAGAGATTGCTCGTGAAGCTCTACGCTTAGCAGCTCACAAATTACCAGTAAAATGTAAGTTTGTAAAACGCGAAACAAATGGTGGTGATTCTAATGAAAACTAATGAGATTCGCGATCTTACTACTGCTGAAATTGAATTAAAAGTGAAATCTCTTAAAGAAGAGTTATTCAACCTTCGTTTCCAATTAGCTACAGGACAATTAGAGAACACTGCTCGTATCCGCGAGGTTCGTAAAGGTATTGCTCGTATGAAAACTGTAGTACGTGAAAGAGAGATCAACTCTAACAACTAATCATGAGGGGAGGTTTGCACAGTGAGCGAACGTAACCAACGTAAAGTTTACACAGGACGTGTAGTTTCTGATAAAATGGATAAGACAATTACGGTTGTAGTTGAAACTTATAAAACACACAAGCTATACGGAAAACGCGTTAAATATTCTAAGAAGTATAAAGCGCACGATGAGCTAAACCAAGCAAAAGTTGGCGATATCGTAAAAATCATGGAGACTCGTCCATTATCAGCTACAAAACGTTTCCGTTTAATTGAAATTGTAGAAGAAGCTGTTATTATCTAATAGATGATCGGATAATATACCTAATCCGAAAGGAGGTCAATTTGACATGATCCAACAAGAATCTCGTTTAAAAGTTGCTGACAATTCAGGTGCTCGTGAATTACTTACTATTAAAGTATTAGGTGGTTCAGGCCGTAAAACTGCTAACATCGGTGATATCATCGTATGTACAGTGAAACAAGCAACACCAGGTGGCGTTGTTAAAAAAGGTGATGTAGTTAAAGCCGTTATCGTTCGTACGAAACGCGGTGTTCGTCGTCCAGACGGTACTTACATTCGTTTTGATGAAAACGCAGCTGTTATCATTAAAGATGATAAGAGCCCACGTGGTACTCGTATTTTCGGACCAGTTGCTCGTGAATTACGTGATAGCAACTTCATGAAAATCGTATCATTAGCTCCAGAAGTACTATAATTAATGTACTACAATAAATACTTCAGAAAGCCTTATTAAGGAGGTGCACGAAGAAGATGCATGTAAAAAAAGGTGATAAAGTTCAAGTTATCTCTGGCAAAGACAAAGGAAAACAAGGTGTGATCCTTGCTTCATTTCCAAAGAATAACCGCGTACTAGTTGAAGGTGTTAACATCATTAAAAAACACTCAAAACCTACTCAAGCTAACCCACAAGGTGGCATCATCGAGAAAGAAGCACCAATCCATGTTTCTAATGTTATGGCATTAGATCCAAAAACTGGAGTACCTACACGTGTAGGTTACCAATTAGTGGATGGTAAAAAAGTACGTATTGCTAAAAAATCAGGCGAATTACTTGATAAATAATAGAAATTTATGAAAGGAGGTCAACTGAATGAACCGCCTAGTCGAGAAATATCAAAAAGAAATTACTCCTGCTCTAGTGAGCAAGTTTAACTATAAATCAGTTATGGAAGTACCTAAAATTGAAAAGATCGTTATCAACATGGGTGTTGGTGAGGCTGTTTCTAACTCAAAAGCGTTAGATACTGCTGTTGAAGAATTAACTCTAATCGCAGGTCAAAAACCTCTAGTAACTAGAGCTAAGAAATCAATCGCACAATTCCGTCTACGTGAAGGAATGCCTATCGGTGCTAAAGTTACATTACGTGGCGAGCGTATGTACGAATTCTTTGAAAAATTAGTTGCTGTAACATTACCACGTGTACGTGATTTCCGTGGGATCTCTAAAAAAGCATTCGATGGCCGTGGAAACTACACTTTAGGTGTTAAAGAACAATTAATCTTCCCAGAAATCGATTATGATAAAGTAAATAAGGTACGTGGTATGGACATCGTTATTGTAACTACTGCAAAAACTGATGAAGAAGCTCGTGAAATGCTAACATTATTCGGAATGCCTTTTCAAAAATAATGAAAGCCAGCGCTAAAGAAGAGGAGGCGAAAACGTGGCTAAAAAATCAATGATTGCGAAACAAAAACGCGAACAGAAATTTAAAGTACAAGAGTATACACGTTGCGAACGTTGCGGACGTCCACACTCAGTTTTACGTAAATTTAAACTTTGCCGTATTTGTTTCCGTGAACTTGCATATAAAGGACAAATCCCTGGCGTTAAAAAAGCTAGTTGGTAATTTTATAGATATTAGGAAGGAGGTTATCTGAACATGGTCATGACAGATCCTATTGCAGATATGCTTACTCGCATTCGTAATGCGAACATGGTACGTCACGAGAAATTAGAATTCCCAGGTTCTAACCTAAAGAAGGAAGTTGCTGAAATTCTAAAACGTGAAGGTTTCATCCGTGACGTTGAGTACATTGAAGACGATAAACAAGGTATCATCCGTATTTTCTTAAAATATGGTGTAAACAACGAACGTGTTATCACTGGATTAAAAAGAATCTCTAAGCCTGGCTTACGTGTATACGCAAAAGCTGATGAAGTACCACGAGTACTTAATGGTTTAGGTGTTGCAATTCTTTCAACTTCTAAAGGTGTAATGACAGATAAAGAAGCTCGTCAAGCTAAAACTGGTGGCGAAATCTTAGCATACGTTTGGTAATAAACGACAGAGAGAATGGAGGTGTAGTGAATGTCTCGTGTTGGTAAAAAAGAACTTGTAATTCCTGCTGGAGTTACTCTTACTAATAACAACAATACTATTACAGTAAAAGGACCAAAAGGTGAGTTAACTCGTACTTTTAGTTCTGCAATGCAAATTGATATTAACGAGAACGTATTAACAGTTGTACGTCCAACTGATAACAAAGAGCACCGTGCTCTTCATGGTACAACTCGTGCCCTTTTAGGAAACATGGTTGAAGGTGTAACTAATGGTTATACTCGTAACCTTGAACTAGTTGGGGTAGGTTACCGTGCTACTAAAACAGGTGACAAACTTGTTCTTAGCGTTGGTTATTCTCACCCAGTTGAAATCACTCCTGAAAATGGTGTTGAAATCGAAGTACCTTCAAATACTAAAATCAGTATCAAAGGTATCGACAAAGAACGTGTAGGCGCTCTTGCTGCTTACATCCGTCAAGTACGTCCACCAGAGCCTTACAAAGGTAAAGGTATTCGTTATGAAGGTGAAATGGTTCGTCGTAAAGAAGGTAAAACTGCGAAGTAATCTAACTAGATAAGAGAAAGGAGTGACCAAGATGATCTTAAAGACTGATAAAAATGCAGTACGTAAAAAGAGACATGCTCGTGTACGTACTAAATTATCTGGTACTCAAGAACGTCCACGTTTAAACGTTTATCGTTCAAACAACCATATCTATGCTCAAATCATTGATGACGTTAATGGTGTAACATTAGCAAGTGCATCAACTTTAGATAAAGAATTAACTATAAATGGTACTGGTAATATCGAGGCAGCAAAATTAGTTGGTAATTTAGTTGCTAAACGTGCTACTGAAAAAGGTGTTACTGTAGTTGTATTTGACCGCGGTGGTTACTTATATCATGGTCGCGTAAAAGCTTTAGCTGAAGCTGCTCGTGAAGCTGGTTTACAATTTTAATAAAAGAAGGAGGGACATACATGCGTCGCATTGATCCTAATAAATTAGAGCTTGAAGAACGCCTAGTTACGATTAACCGTGTTGCAAAGGTTGTAAAAGGTGGTCGTCGTTTCCGTTTCGCTGCATTAGTTGTTGTTGGTGACAAAAACGGTCATGTAGGTTTTGGTACAGGTAAAGCTCAAGAAGTACCTGATGCAATCCGTAAAGCTGTTGAAGATGCTAAGAAAAATCTAATTAACGTACCAATCGTTGGAACTACAATTCCTCACGTAATTACAGGTCGTTTTGGAGCTGGTGAAGTATTCTTAAAACCTGCTTCTGCCGGTACTGGAGTTATCGCAGGAGGTCCTGTTCGTGCGGTATTAGAACTTGCTGGAGTACATGATATCTTATCTAAATCTCTTGGTTCTAACACACCAGTGAACATTGTACGTGCTACAATCGAAGGATTAAGTAACCTTAAACGTGCGGATGAAGTTGCAAAATTACGCGGTAAATCTGTAGAAGAATTACTAGGTTAATAAGGAGGGATAACGATGGCTAAAAAGTTAGAAATTACCCTTACTCGTAGTGTTATTGGTCGTAAACAAGATCAAATCGCAACAGTTCGTGCGTTAGGTATAACAAAAACTAACCAAACTGTAGTTAAAGAAGATAACGCTGCAATGCGTGGGATGATTAACAAAGTTTCTCACCTTGTATCTGTAAAAGAAATTTAATGAAACATGAATAAGTAAGGAGGTGCCCTAATGAAACTTCATGAATTAAAACCTACAGAAGGTTCTCGTAAAGTATCGAAACGTATCGGTCGTGGTATCGGATCTGGTACTGGTAAAACTGCTGGTAAAGGTCATAAAGGACAAAACGCTCGTTCAGGTGGCGGTGTGCGTCTTGGATTTGAAGGTGGTCAAACTCCTTTATTCCGTCGTTTACCAAAACGTGGTTTCACTAACATCAACCGTAAAGAGTACGCAATCGTTAATGTTGAAACGTTAAACCGCTTCGAAAACGGAACTGAAGTAACTCCTGAGTTACTGATTGAAACTGGTATCGTTCGTAAAGAATTAGCTGGTATTAAAATTTTAGGTAAAGGTAAGTTAGAAGTTAAACTTACTGTTAAAGCTCATAAGTTCTCATCTACTGCAGTAGAGGCAATCGAAGCAGCTGGTGGAAAAACTGAGGTGATCTAATGTTCCGGACAATCTCCAACTTTATGCGCGTTGCAGATATTAGAAGAAAGATTCTCTTCACGTTATTAATGTTAATTGTATTTCGTATTGGGACGTTTATACCTGTTCCAAACGTCAACGCTGATGTGCTTGCTTCCCAAGATAGCTCGCTGAGCGTCTTTGGAGTACTAAATACATTCGGTGGAGGAGCTCTTAAACAGTTCTCGATTTTTGCAATGGGTATAATGCCTTACATTACAGCTTCGATTATTATTCAGTTACTTCAAATGGACGTAGTTCCAAAGCTAACTGAATGGTCGAAGCAGGGTGAGATTGGTCGACGTAAATTGACTCAACTGACTAGATATATCACAATTATTTTAGGATTTATTGAAGCTATTGGGTTATCGATCAGTATGAACAATGTTACAGGCGGAATGTTAATTGAAAATGCTGGTTGGTCTACCTACCTATATATTGCAACTGTACTAACAGCTGGTACAGCTTTCTTATTGTGGCTAGGTGAGCAAATTACTGCTAAAGGTGTAGGGAACGGTATTTCAATTCTCATCTTTGGTGGTATAGTAGCTGCTATTCCAACTACTATTTCACAAATCTATCAGCAACAATTTAAAGGTGCTGGTGATGAGCTATTCTTAAACATTGTTAAAGTTGGCTTAGTTGTGTTGGTATTATTACTTGTTATTGTTGCTGTTATTTACATCCAACAAGCAACTCGTAAAATTCCGATCCAATACGCAAAACGTAACAATGGAAATAATAGCTATGTCGGAGGACAATCTACTCACTTGCCATTAAAAGTTAATGGTGCTGGGGTTATTCCGGTAATCTTCGCTGTTTCATTTTTAATAACTCCATCAACAATCGCATCGTTCTTACCAAATAACAGTGTGACTGATTGGATTGAAAAAGTATTTACTTATAACAATCCATGGGGTATGGCATTTTATCTAGTTTTAATTATTGCTTTTTCATACTTTTATACTTTTGTTCAGGCTAACCCTGAGCAAATGGCTGAAAACTTACAAAAGCAAGGTGGCTACATCCCAGGCATTCGCCCAGGTAAGAGCACACAAGAATATATAATCAAAGTCTTATATCGCTTAACGTTTGTAGGATCAATTTTCTTAGCTTTCATAGCTTTATTACCAATTGCATTTGGTAAAATTGCTAACTTACCACCTTCAGCTCAAATTGGAGGAACGAGTTTACTAATCGTTGTCGGCGTTGCGCTTGAAACAATGAAGCAATTAGAAAGTCAGCTTGTAAAACGAAACTACAAAGGCTTTATTAAATAACGAGCGTTAGGGAAGTAGAAATTTCCCTTTTGCTCACCTAATTTTGAGGAGGATCAACCATGAATTTAATATTAATGGGACTTCCTGGTGCAGGCAAAGGCACACAAGCTGAGAAAATAGTAGAGAAGTATGATATTCCTCATATTTCTACAGGTGATATGTTCCGTGCTGCTATTAAAGATGGCACAGAACTAGGTCTTAAAGCAAAATCGTTTATGGATCAAGGTCAACTTGTTCCTGATGAAGTAACAATTGGAATTGTACGTGAACGATTAGCTAAAGATGATTGCCAAAACGGTTTTTTATTGGATGGCTTTCCTAGAACAGTTGCGCAGGCTGAAGCACTAGAAGAGACACTGAATTTAATGAATCGTAAATTAGACTTCGTGTTAAACATTCATGTAGACCAACAACTATTAATTGATCGTTTAACAGGACGTCGTATTTGCAAAGAGTGTGGTGCGACTTATCACTTAATTTTCAATCCTCCAGCTGAAGAAGGAATCTGTTCGAAATGTGGCGGAGAACTTTATCAACGTGCGGATGATAATAAGGAAACTGTTGCAAACCGCCTTGAAGTAAATATTAAACAAACTCAACCTTTACTTGATTTCTACAATAACCTTGGTTATGTGAAAACAATTGAAGGTGACCAAGAGATTAGCAGAGTTTTTGTAGACATTGATAATCTTTTAAAAGAGTTAGTTTAAAAAACGAACGAGAGATCGTCGTTCCAAGTGTATGACGTTTTGTCGTTTCGTCAAAACTAATTACTATGAATAAAAGCTTTGATTTAGCTTTGATTGGAACGATTGATTTTATATAGGATCTACAATTCAATTGGTAATAGGGTCAAACCTATACTACTGACAGAAAGAATTTCTTACTTATGTAGGCCAATTAATCTCCAACATATCAGAGCACTTTGGCTTAATATTCCTAAGCGTATGTTTGCCTACAGCAAGCTACTGATTTGAAGAAAGGAGAATGCCCTAATGGCGAAAGATGATGTAATTGAAATTGAAGGTACCGTTACGGAAACACTTCCGAATGCGATGTTCAAAGTTGAATTAGAAAATGGTCATGTTGTTCTAGCACACGTTTCTGGTAAAATTCGTATGAACTTCATTCGAATTCTTCCTGGTGACAAGGTAACTGTTGAACTATCTCCATATGATTTAACTCGTGGTCGTATTACGTACCGTTTTAAATAATAATTATGCACTCCGTAATCTACAAGGAGGTTTAAATCATGAAAGTGAGACCATCAGTAAAACCAATCTGTGAGAAATGTAAAGTTATTCGCAGACGTGGTAAAGTAATGGTAATTTGTGAAAATCCAAAACATAAACAAAAACAAGGTTAATAAAGAAGGAGGTGCACCTAAATGGCTCGTATTGCTGGTGTAGACATTCCCCGCGACAAACGCGTGGTAGTTTCTTTAACTTATGTATACGGTATCGGTCGTTCAACTTCTGAAAAAATCTTAGCTGAAGCTGGAATTTCAGAAGAAACACGTGTGCGTGATTTAACAGAAGAAGAATTAGGTAAAATTCGTGAATTAGTTGACAAGTTAAAAGTTGAAGGGGATCTTCGTCGTGAAGTTTCTTTAAACATTAAACGTCTTATCGAAATTGGTTCTTTCCGTGGTATCCGTCACCGCCGTAACTTACCTGTTCGTGGTCAAAATACTAAAAACAATGCGCGTACTCGTAAAGGCCCACGCCGTACAGTAGCGAATAAAAAGAAATAATATTTAAGTAAAGGAGGGTATTCAACATGGCACGTAAAACAAACGTACGTAAACGTCGTGTGAAAAAGAATATTGAAGCTGGTACAGCTCATATTCGTTCAACTTTCAACAACACTATCGTAACTATTACTGATGTTCATGGTAACGCGATTTCATGGTCAAGTGCAGGATCATTAGGATTCAGAGGTTCTCGTAAATCTACACCTTTTGCTGCACAAATGGCTGCTGAAACAGCTGCGAAAGCATCTATGGAACATGGTTTAAAAACTCTTGACGTAACGGTTAAAGGTCCTGGCGCTGGTCGTGAGGCTGCTATCCGTGCTCTTCAAGCTGCTGGTCTTGAAGTAACTGCTATCAGAGACGTTACTCCAGTTCCACATAACGGATGCCGTCCACCAAAACGTCGTCGTGTATAATTTGTCTGTATAAATTTACAAAAATTGTCTATAATGGATTATGATATATGTTTGGCAAATATTAACAGACATCTCTTGTTGTGCACAATTAGGAACTGCCTAATGGGGACTTTCGGTTAGCATTATTGTCTAACCGAGGGTTTCGACGTTTTGAAGGAGGGTTTATAAAATGATTGAAATCGAAAAGCCGAAAATCGAAACGGTTGAGATCAGTGACGATTCCAAGTACGGTAAATTCGTTATTGAACCACTTGAGCGTGGATATGGTACAACGCTAGGTAACTCCTTACGTCGTATCCTTTTATCCTCACTTCCTGGTGCCGCTGTAACCGCTATTCAAATTGATGGTGTGTTACATGAGTTTTCTACAGTTGAAGGAGTTGTAGAAGACGTTACAACAATTATTCTTAATGTGAAAAAACTTGCTCTGAAGATTTATTCAGAGGATGATAAAACATTAGAAATTGATGTACGCGGTGAAGGACCGATTACTGCAGCTGACATTACGCATGATAGCGATGTTGAAGTACTGAATCCAGATCTTCATATTGCGACACTTGCTAAAGATGCTCATCTTCGTATCCGTCTAACTGCTAGACGTGGTCGTGGATACATCCCTGCAGATGGTAATAAGAGAGAGGATCAAGCAATAGGTGTTATTCCTATCGACTCGATTTACACTCCAGTGTCTCGTGTCACATACCAAGTAGAAAATACACGTGTGGGACAGGTTTCAAATTTCGATAAGTTAACACTTGATGTTTGGACTGATGGAAGCATTGGACCAAAAGATGCAATTGCACTTGGTTCAAAAATTCTAACTGAACACTTAAACATTTTTGTAGGTTTAACTGACGAAGCTAAAAATGCAGAAATCATGGTCGAAAAAGAAGAAGATCAAAAAGATAAAGTACTTGAAATGACGATTGAAGAACTTGATCTTTCTGTTCGTTCATATAACTGTTTAAAACGAGCTGGTATTAATACAGTACAAGAGCTTGCTAATAAAACAGAAGAAGACATGATGAAAGTACGTAACTTAGGTCGTAAGTCTTTAGAAGAAGTGAAACACAAGTTAGAAGAATTAGGTTTAGGCCTACGTAAAGAAGACTGACTGTTGCTTTGATAAAGGGAGAGGCGTTCTCTTCATCTAGTCTATATGACCCAATTTTGATACTACCTACAAAGGAGGGAACTAGAAATGGGATACAGAAAATTAGGACGTACTAGTTCACAACGTAAAGCTATGTTACGTGACTTAGCTACTGACTTAATCATCAACGAACGTATTCAAACAACTGAAACACGTGCGAAAGAATTACGTTCTGTTGTTGAAAAAATGATTACTTTAGGTAAACGTGGAGACTTACACGCTCGTCGTCTAGCTGCTGCTTACATCCGTAATGAAGTTGCTAACGCTGAGACTGGTCAAGACGCATTACAAAAATTATTCGCTGACGTTGCTCCTCGTTACACTGAGCGCCAAGGTGGATACACTCGTATCGCTAAAATCGGTCCTCGTCGTGGAGACGCAGCACCAATGGTTGTTATCGAATTAGTTTAATATTCGTTACTAAAGGGCTCGACGTTTATTGCAAACATGTCGTTGCCCTTTTTTTATATTGTCTTTTAGACTATTATATATCTATAAACAAACAAGAATTATAGGTGAAATCATGAGAAAAGATAGTATTAAAGTAGATAATATATCCTTTAAATATCCAAATGCCCAAACGAATGCAATTCACTCAGTATCTTTTGAGATAAAAGAAAATGAATGGATCGCAATTGTGGGGAGAAATGGATCAGGTAAGTCAACTTTAGCTAAATTATTAAATGGTCTTATTCTTCCTGAGGAAGGCCATATAACAATAGATGATGACATTATTTTAGCTGAAGAAACGATATGGGACGTACGAAAAAGAATAGCAATGGTTTTTCAAAATCCTGATAATCAGTTTGTTGGAACAACTGTATTAGATGATATAGCGTTTGGTTTAGAAAACCATGGTATTGAAAAAGCCGAAATGGATCGCAGGGTACAAGAAGTATTAAATATCGTTAATATGATGGAATTTAAACTACATGAGCCACATTCCCTTTCTGGAGGCCAAAAACAAAGAGTTGCCATTGCAGGTGCGCTTGCTATACAACCGAGTATATTAATTTTGGATGAAGCAACTTCTATGTTAGATCCATTTGGACGTAAAGAAGTGATAGAAACAATCCGTAACCTACATAAGGATATTAATATGACAGTAATATCGATTACACATGATATTGAAGAAGCAGTACACGCTGATCGTATTTTAATTATGCATGATGGCCATCTAGTCCAAAGTGTGACGCCTGAGGAACTATTAACAACCGAATATTCACTAGAATCACTTGGATTAGCATCTCCTTTTACAAATAACCTTTCTAAGCTACTAGTAGACAAGGGTTTACCTATTAAGCAAGACCATTTAGCGCAAGAAAGTTTGGTGAACGAATTATGCAAATTACTTTTGAAAAAGTAGGATATACCTATCAGCCTAATACGCCTTTTTCGTATCGTGCATTACATGAAATTGATGTTTCTATACCTGATGGTTCTTACTACGCTGTAATAGGTCACACTGGCTCAGGTAAATCAACTTTTCTACAACATTTAAATGGCCTCTTACAACCTACTGAGGGGATAGCTAGAATAGATGATATTACCCTCAATTCAGATAAAAAAAATAAGAAATTAAAATCACTACGTAAAAAAGTCGGATTAGTTTTTCAGTTTCCAGAACAACAATTATTTGAAGAAACAGTAGAAAAAGATATTTGTTTTGGACCTATGAATTTTGGTGTTTCAGAGGAAGAAGCAAAAAAAAGAGCGAGAATCTTAATCGAAAAAGTAGGATTAAACGATGATTACTTAATGAAGTCACCTTTTGAGTTAAGTGGTGGACAGATGAGGAGAATTGCCATTGCAGGCGTATTAGCGATGGAGCCGGATGTACTTGTATTAGATGAGCCAACTGCTGGACTTGATCCTAGTGGTCAAAAAGCGCTTATGGATATGTTTTATCAATTACATAAAGAAAATGGTCTGACAATCATCTTAGTGACACATAGCATGGAAGATGCTGCAAGATATGCTGATACGATTCACGTGCTTCAAAAAGGCACTACATACTTAAAAGGAAGCCCCTTAGAGGTATTCTCATATGAGAAGGAATTAGAAGCAATCGGATTACAAATCCCGTTATCATTAAAATTCCATCAAGAATTAAATCAAAGGTTAGGGATAGAGAAACAAGCTACAAGTTTAACACTAGAACAACTTGCAGATTATATAGCAAATCTTTACAATGGGGAAACTACATGAATGGTTTAATTATCGGTAAATATATACCAATTGATTCGCTGATTCATCGTTTAGATGCAAGAGCTAAACTTCTGACGATGTTCCTTTTTATTTTTATTGTCTTCTTTGCGAATAATTTAGTAACGTATTCTATTTTATTCGTATTTGTAATGACCTCAGTTCTATTATCAAAAGTACCAATGAGCTACTATATAAGAGGTCTCAAAACAATTTGGTGGTTAGTTTTATTTACGTTTATTCTTCATGTGTTTACAAATAAAGAAGGGCCACTATTATATGAATATGGTTGGTTAGAAATTCATAAAGAAGGGATCATTCAAGGGATTTTTATATCTGTCAGGTTTTTCCTTCTTGTTTCAATTACAACCATACTAACTTTAACAACGAACCCAATCGAAATTACGGACGGCTTAGAATCATTATTCCATCCTTTTAAGAGATTTGGTTTACCAGTCCACGAAATGGCTTTAATGATGTCAATTTCGTTACGTTTTATTCCTACTTTGATGGAGGAAACCGAAAAAATTATGAAGGCTCAGTCGTCAAGAGGAGTAGATTTTTCTTCAGGACCCATTAAAGAGCGTCTAAAGGCATTAGTTTCATTACTAGTACCATTATTCATTCATTCTTTTAAGAGGGCTGAGGACTTAGCTATTGCGATGGAGGCCAGAGGATATCAAGGTGGAGAAGGAAGAACTAAGTTTCGGATCATGAAGTGGAAAATGAGTGATACTTTAAGTCTTGTTATTTTAGTTATTCTATTTTTATTATTATTGTTTTTACGTAAGTAATGGAGAAGTGAAATGAATCGTATAAAATGTATAATCGCATATGAAGGTACACTTTTTAATGGGTATCAAGTTCAACCTAACCAACGTACTGTTCAAACAGACATTGAGACAGTACTATCAAGAATGCATAAAGGAATGCAAATACGTATCCACGCTTCTGGTCGTACAGACACAGGAGTACATGCAGTTGGACAAGTTATTCATTTTGATAGTGAATATAATCTCGAACCAGACCAATGGAAAAAGGCATTAAATGCGCAATTACCAAAGGATATATATATTAAGTCAGTTACGATCGTAGAACCGACGTTTCATTCACGATTTGATGTTGTTCAAAAAGAATACAGATATGTTATTTGGAATGAAACGGAAGAAAATATTTTTTCAAGAAACCAACATTATTTTTTTCCATATGAGCTAGATCTTGGAAAGATGCAAGAAGCACTTCAATACTTAATTGGAACGCATGACTTCAGTTCATTCTGTGCTTCAAATACTGATATAAAAGATAAAGTTCGGACAATTTATGAAGGAACGATTACGAAAGAAGAACAAGGAATTGTTATTAAGCTTGTCGGAAATGGTTTTCTTTATAATATGGTTAGAATAATTGTTGGAACATTAGTCGAAGTGGGGCAAGGAAAACGCGATGTAACGAGTGTGAAAATCGCTTTAGAAGCGCGTGATCGAAGCTTTGCTGGCAAGACTTCACCGCCACATGGATTATTTTTGTGGAAAGTAGATTATAACAACTAATCCTGGTGTAACATTTGCTTGACATTAGAAGGTAGAAAGTTTAATATTAAATACGGTATTGTTTTAAGAACCACGATTAGCCCCGGAACCAGTCGTGTTAAGATAAACAATAAAAACAATTTTACTTTATGTATATTGTATTAGGAGGAAAATAGAATGCGCACAACTTATATGGCAAAAGCTAGCGAAGTTGAACGTAAGTGGTTCGTTGTAGACGCTGAAGGTAAAACTTTAGGTCGTCTTGCAACTGAAGTAGCTGCTTTACTTCGTGGAAAACACAAACCAACTTTCACACCACACATTGACTCAGGTGATAACGTAATCATCATCAATGCTGAGAAAGTTGAATTAACAGGAAATAAATTAAACAACAAAATTTACTACCGTCACACAATGTATGCTGGTGGTTTAAAAGAGCGTACTGCTTTAGAAATGCGTACTAACTACCCAGTTAAAATGCTTGAATTAGCTGTTAAAGGTATGCTTCCAAAAGGACGTCTTGGACGTGCTCAAGTTAAAAAATTACACGTGTATGCTGGTAACGAGCATCCACACCAAGCACAAAAACCAGAAGTTTACGAACTTCGCGGATAATAATAAAAGGAGGGCATTCACATGGCACAAGTACAATACTATGGCACAGGACGTCGTAAAAGCTCAGTAGCTCGTGTACGTTTAGTTCCTGGCGAAGGACGCGTTATCATTAACGGTCGTGATTTTGAAGATTACATCCCATTCGCTGCATTAAGAGAAGTTGTTAAACAACCACTTGTTGCAACTGAAACTTTAGGTAGCTATGATATTCTAGTAAACGTTAACGGCGGTGGATACACTGGTCAAGCTGGTGCAATTCGTCACGGTATCTCTAGAGCATTATTACAAGTTGATCCTGAATACCGCGGAACTTTAAAACGCGCTGGATTATTAACTCGTGATGCACGTATGAAAGAGCGTAAAAAATACGGTCTTAAAGGTGCACGTAGAGCTCCTCAGTTCTCAAAACGTTAATATTATTTTTACAAGGCTCTTTTCCACTCAGTGGAGAAGAGCTTTTTTCATTTAGAGTCAGTATGTTTACGATAAATACGTAAATGAAATACGAAATGTAAGCTCAACCATCTGGTTTTGCTTTTTGTTTTCCACAAAAATTTTTCGAATCAATCTGTAGGTTTCTGTATTGTTTTGTAGTTTTGCTTTTAGACTTAGTTAAGTATTTATTAATTCAATTTGAAAGCGTTCACAAGGGGGATCTACATGAAGAAATTTGGATTAGCTACGCAAATTTTTGTTGCTCTTATATTAGGAATCGTGGTTGGGGCTATATTTTACGGAAACGAAACAGCAATAGGATATATTGCACCAATTGGAGATATATTCATTCACTTAATAAAAATGATTGTTATGCCGATTGTAATAGCAGCACTGATTGTTGCAGTTGCAGGTGTGGGTGATATAAAAAAGTTAGGAAAACTGGGTGGTAAAACGCTACTTTATTTCGAAGTGATTACAACGATTGCATTAGGAATTGGATTATTGGCTGCTAACTTGTTCCATCCTGGTACAGGAATTGATATGGATCATCTACAAAAAGGAGATATATCCGCATACGAACAAACAGCTACTGCTACTCAAAACAAAGGCTTCGCTGAGACGATTGTTCATATTTTTCCAAAGAATGTGTTCGAATCTATGTCACAAGGTGACCTTTTACCGATTATTTTCTTCTCTGTTCTATTTGGTTTAGGGGTTGCTGCGATCGGGGATAAAGGTAAGCCGGTACTACATTTCTTTGAAGGTGTATTAGAAGCAATGTTTTGGGTTACAAACCAAGTAATGAAGGCTGCTCCATTTGGGGTATTTGCGCTAATAGCTGTAACGGTTGCAAAGTTCGGCGTAAGTACATTGCTTCCGCTTGGAAAACTTGTTTTAGCTGTGTATTTAACTGTTCTGTTTTTCGCTATTGTCATTTTAGGTATTAATGCAAAAATGGCAGGAACAAATATTTTTACGCTTATTAAAATTTTAAAGGAAGAACTGATCCTTTCATTTACAACAGCGAGTTCTGAAGCAGTACTTCCAAACATTATGAAAAAGATGGAACAATTTGGTTGTCCGAAAGCAATTGTTTCGTTCGTTATTCCGACTGGATATACATTTAATTTAACTGGTTCTGCAATTTATCAAGCACTTGCTTCACTTTTTGTTGCACAGATGTATAATATACACATGTCCTTTGTTGAACAAGTTACATTATTATTTGTACTTATGTTAACTTCAAAAGGTATGGCAGGTGTTCCAGGTGCATCGTTCGTTGTTGTACTGGCAACACTAGGTTCAATGGGATTACCATTAGAGGGAATCGCATTAATTGCGGGAATAGACCGTATTTTAGATATGATTCGCTCAGCTGTAAACGTATTAGGAAACTCATTAGCAGCCATCACGATGGCGAAATGGGAAGGCGAATTTGATAAAGATAAAGCGCAGCAATACATGAATTCTGTTAAGGAATCAAATGTTGCGTAAAGATTGGAGAAGAGTACGATGACATTTACTGAAACTAAACCTAATATTCGGTTAGAGAAAGATTTTCTAGGGGAAAAAGAATTGCCTGCGGATGCCTATTATGGGATTCAAACATTACGTGCTGTTGAAAACTTTCCGATTACAGGATATAAAATTCATGAAGAATTAATTAAAGCTTTGGCTGTTGTTAAGAAAGCTGCAGCTCTTGCAAATATGGAAACAAAGCGCCTATATGAAGGAAATGCTATGGCCATAGTAAATGCAGCTCAAGAAATCATTGATGGCAAATGGCATGATCATTTCATTGTAGACCCTATTCAAGGTGGTGCGGGTACTTCAATGAACATGAATGCAAATGAAGTAATTGCCAATCGTGCTCTAGAGTTGATTGGTAAAGAAAGAGGAGACTATTTCTGTATAAGTCCCAATAGCCATGTAAATATGTCACAGTCTACAAATGATGCTTTTCCGACTGCAATTCATATTGCAACTTTAAATATGCTAGAAAAGTTATTAAAAACAATGGAATATATGCATGAGGTTTTTGAGTCAAAAGCAAAAGAATTTGACCATGTCATCAAAATGGGTCGTACTCACTTGCAGGATGCTGTTCCAATTCGTTTAGGTCAAGAGTTTGAGGCTTACGCTCGAGTAATTGGTCGTGATATCAAACGTATCAAGCAATCACGCCAACACTTATATGAAGTAAATATGGGGGCAACAGCGGTAGGAACAGGCTTGAATGCTGATCCTCGCTATATTGAGCTTGTTGTAAAACATCTTGCTGAAATTAGTGGTTTATCACTTGTAGGTGCAGAGCATCTTGTGGATGCGACTCAAAACACAGATTCTTACACGGAAGTATCAGCGTCACTTAAAGTATGTATGATGAACATGTCTAAAATTGCAAATGATTTACGATTAATGGCATCAGGTCCTCGAGCAGGTTTAGGTGAGATTACATTACCTGCACGTCAACCTGGTTCTTCAATTATGCCTGGGAAAGTCAACCCAGTTATGGCTGAAGTTATTAATCAAGTGGCATTCCAAGTAATCGGAAACGATCATACAATATGTTTAGCGTCTGAAGCAGGTCAATTAGAACTAAATGTTATGGAACCAGTACTTGTTTTCAACTTACTTCAATCAATCAATATTATGAATAATGCTTTCCGTGCATTTACAGATTACTGTTTAAAGGGTATTGAAGCGAATGAAGAAAGAGTAAAAGAATATGTAGAAAAGAGCGTAGGGATCATCACAGCTGTTAATCCGCATATTGGCTATGAAGTTGCAGCACGAATTGCACGAGAAGCAATTTTAACTGGGCAACCGATTCGTGAACTATGCTTAAAATATGATGTGTTAACAGAAGAAGAACTTGATTTAATTCTAGATCCGTATGAAATGACTCACCCTGGTATTGCGGGTGCAGCTCTATTAGATAGACAGTAATGAACTAAAATCAGCAAAAGAGGGCGAAATGCCCTTTTTTGCTTAACATAAAATAAATCCACTTAATGGGTTCATATAAGAATGAGCAAAAAATGAATGATTGATTGGAAAAAAGGAAGGGATTATATGTTTAAATTTAAGGTAGATTCTAATGGGGAAGTAAAAACTACCTTACGCGGTGCCGAACTACTGGCTATCCCGTTGTTAAATAAAGGCGTTGCTTTTACTGAAGAGGAACGAAAGGAATTAGGACTAACAGGATTACTGCCACCAGCAGTATTGTCCTTAGATGAACAGGCACGACGCGCTTACGAGCAATTTTCTTCGCAACCGACTGATTTGCATAAAAATGTAACACTATCTGCTTTACATGATCGAAATGAGATATTATTTTATCGTGTTCTGACAGATCACTTGCCTGAAATGCTTCCTATTGTCTATACCCCGACAGTTGGTACGGCAATCAAACGTTTTAGCAATGAATATCGCCGACCTCGTGGAATGTATTTATCAATCAATGAATTTGATGGCATTGAACAAGCAATTGATAATTTCGGAGCTAGTGCAGAAGATATTGATTTGATTGTTATTACCGATGGAGAAGGTATTTTAGGAATTGGTGACTGGGGAGTTGGCGGCATTAATATCGCAATTGGAAAATTAGCGGTTTATACAGCTGCGGCTGGAATCGATCCTGCGAGAGTACTTCCTGTTATATTAGATGTGGGTACAGATCGTGAAGAGCTTCTAAGCAACCCATTTTACATTGGAAATCGCCATCCACGTGTGCGTTCTGATATTTATGAAGAATTCATTGAGAAGTTTGTTAGTACTGTAGTAAGAAGATTTCCTAATGCATTATTACATTGGGAGGATTTTGGTACTCAAAATGCGCGAGATATATTAGAGAAGTATCGAGGTAGTGTGTGTACATTTAATGACGATATTCAAGGTACAGGAGCTGTTTCGTTAGCTGCTGTACTAGCGGCAGTGCGCGCTTCTGATATTCCATTAAGTGAACATCGTGTTGTTGTTTTTGGAGCTGGGACAGCTGGTATAGGAATTGCAGATCAAGTTCGAGATGCAATGGTACGCGAAGGGCTTTCATTGGAAGAAGCTAACCGTAGATTTTGGTGTATTGACCGACATGGTTTACTGTCAGAGGATATGGAGTTATACGACTTCCAGCGACCATACGCTCGTCCGTTCGAAGAGAATAATTCCGGAGCAAGCTTAGATGAAGTAGTTGGTCAAATTCATCCTACTATTTTAATTGGTACCTCAACGGTAGCGGGTGCATTCACTGAAGAGATTGTGAAGGAAATGGCAGCACATGTTGAAAGACCTGTCATTTTACCAATGTCTAATCCGACACCTCTAGCAGAGGCAAAACCTGTTGATCTAATTCATTGGACAGAGGGAAGAGCATTAGTGGCAACTGGCAGCCCGTTTCCTAATGTCACATATAACAAAACAGTTTATGTGATTGGGCAATCTAATAATGCTTTAATTTTTCCAGGGCTTGGTCTTGGAACGAATGTTTCTCGTGCACGTATTATCACTGACGGAATGTTTGCAGCGGCCGCTGAAGCTGTGGCAGCAATGATTGACGTTAGTAAATTAGGTGCACCTTTGCTTCCGCAAATTGAAAATCTTCGCGCCATTTCTGAAGTCGTTGCGATAGAAGTAGCAAAAGCAGCTATAGCTGATGGTGTAGCTCGCGCTCTGCACGATGATATCCAACAAGCTGTTAGAAATGCCATGTGGGAACCTGAATATAGACCTATTAAAGCTGTAACAAACGCTTATATTGGATAGTATAGAAAGTACTGGTACAGCTTGTTTAAATGAACAAGCTGTATTTTCTTATTAAATTACGTAGTGTATGGAGGGCAATTGTGATTAAAAATTCAAAACGAAGTACTCTTGGTAAAAATCGGGGAGTATCAGAATTGAAGCCAGATCAACTTCAAGACAAGGACGTCTGGATTGTTATTGCGCTAATGATTATCGTACCGATTGCGGGTGAATTAAATTTTCATCCATTCGATAATATTTTTCGTGTCAGTTTTGGAACGCCAATCTTCTTCTTTTCTTTATTGTACTTTAGAAAAATTTCACCGGTTGTTTTAGGGCTTTTTGTAGGAGCGGCCGTTTTCATCTTTCGTGTTGGATTGGACTGGGTGGTTTTGGCGGACTTTAGCCTAGATACTTCATTCTCCATAAGATACCCGACGTTTTTTTACTATCTAATGTATGCCTTTCTGTTTTACTTATTGAGGGTAAATCGTTTCCAACATCCATTACTGATTGGATTTTTTGGCATTACCATCGAAATTGCATCTAGTCTCCTAGAGTTAATACTCCAACTGATTGGTAACGGTTCAGAACTTACAGTAGGTGAATTAAACAAAATTATTATTATTGCCATATTTCGAAGCTTTTTTGTTTTAGCTTTTATTAATATGATGAAACTGTACGAACTAAGACTAAAAGAATCACAAACCCGGAGAGAGAATGAGAATATGCTCATGCACCTTTCCAATTTATATGTTGAGTCTGTTTATTTGAAAAAGACGCTACAAAATGCAGAGACGATCACAAAGGAATCCTATCATTTATATCGTAATATGAATCATGTTAACCCTATTCATGGTTATCCAATTGAAGATTGGGGAAAAAAAGCCTTGCGAATCGCAGGAGAAGTACATGAAATAAAAAAGGATAATCAGAGAATCTTTGCAGGTCTTTCAAAGCTCATTTCAAGTGAAAGCTTGCCAGAATATATGAATGTAAATGAATTAGCGCTTATTATTATTAGAAGTAATCAGAAATATGCTGCACTACTAGGAAAGAAAATCGAATTTGTTTCTAAAATAAACGGTACACATTCGAATTATCATATTTACCTAATGCTATCCTTTATCAACAATTTAGTTGCTAACGCAGTTGAAGCAATTGAAAATATAGGGATAATTATGATTTCAATTGATAGAACTGACGATTGGATTGAATGCAAAGTGAGTGACAATGGTCCAGGAGTTCCTTCAAAATATACCGAGCTGATTTTTAAACCTGGATTTACCTCAAAATATAGAGGAGATGGAACACCGTCTACAGGGATAGGTCTATCATATATAAAAGAAATGGCGGAGGAATTAGGAGGAGAAGTAACACTTAGTCAAAAAGAGCACGAATGTATTTTCATGATCCGACTACCGGTTCGAAGACTAGTCGAGAAAGGTTGAGTTTATGCTTTTTTATATCACAGACGACGATGAAGTTTTTCGTTCAATGTTGTCACAAATTATAGAGGACGAAGAATTGGGAGAAGTTGTTGGCGAAGCGGAGGATGGTTCATTTCTAGATCAGCATACATTAGCAATAAGACAAGTAGATATTCTATTTATCGATTTGCTTATGCCAAATCAAGATGGAATCGAAACGATTCGGAATATAGGGCCAACTTATAAAGGGAAAATCATTATGATTTCTCAAGTAGAATCTAAAGAGCTAATTGGAGAGGCATATTCTCTCGGAATAGATTATTACATCACAAAGCCTTTGAATAAAATTGAAGTGATATCAGTTATAAGAAAGGTGATGGAACGGATCAGGTTAGAACGATCTATCCAAGATATTCAAAAATCACTCAGCAATGTATTTGAATGGAACTCATCACATAATCCAAAACCTCATCCTGAGAAAAAGAAGATTACAGATTGGGGACAAGTTCTTTTATCTGAGCTCGGCATAGCTGGGGAAAACGGGAGCAAGGACCTACTCGATATGATCAATTATATATTTGAATATGAAGCAAATCTTACCTTTGAGGCGGGATTCCCTACACTTAAGGATATTCACACTCATATAAGCTTGAAGAAATTAGGTGTGAGCGCTATACAGGAGGATGTAGACAGAGAGAGGAAAGCTTCTGAACAACGTGTTCGTCGAGCAATTAATCAATCATTAAACCATATGGCATCTATTGGTCTTACTGACTTTGCGAATCCTAAATTTGAGAATTATGCTTCAAAATTTTTTGACTTTGAAACAGTGCGTCAACGAATGACAGAATTAAAGCTTGCAACAACTCTAGCGTCATCAACAAATACAAGAGTAAATGCTAAGAAGTTTATTCAAGTACTGTATTTTGAGGCCAAACAAATGCTAGCTGAAGGATATTAGTATAAAGAAATTAAATCCGCTCTCAACCTATTGGGTTGGGACTTTTTTTAACCCTTTTGATTAGAGAATAATTAACTTTTGAGTAGAAGACACTAAATACTATGAATAACGATCATTCATTAAATGAGCTTGTTTTCTGTATGATATATTTAGAAGAAGAATATATTTGAAAAAGACATAAAACAAAGAGGAGATATGATGACGAATAAGAATGAACACCAAATTGGATGGAAATTTGATAATAGCTACGCTAGACTTCCGGAAATGTTCTTTACGAAAATCAATCCCACCAAAACTAGTTCGCCAAAGTTAGTGATTCTCAATGATTCATTAGCTAAAGACCTTGGGTTAGATATCCAAGCATTAGAAAGTGTTGAAGGAATTGAAGTCCTTTCTGGTAACCAAATACCTGAAGGTGCAATGCCGCTAGCACAAGCTTATGCAGGTCATCAATTTGGGTATTTTAACATGTTAGGTGACGGTCGTGCGATTTTAATAGGAGAGCAAATTAACTCTTTAGATGAGCGAGTTGATATTCAACTAAAAGGTCCTGGTCGAACGCCATATTCTAGAGGTGGAGATGGACGCGCGGCAATCGGGCCGATGTTACGAGAGTATATTATTAGTGAAGCGATGCATGCACTTGGAATTCCTTCAACACGAAGTTTAGCTGTGGTTTTAACAGGAGACGTCATTAGGCGCGAAACTTTGTTACCAGGCGCTATATTAACACGTGTAGCTGCTAGTCACATTCGGGTAGGAACGTTTCAATATGCTTCAAAATGGGGCAGTGCGGAGGATTTGAAGACACTAGCCGACTATACGATTGAGCGCCACTATCCCGCTATTGAAGATACTCCAAACCGTTATCTTTCACTACTTCAAGAAGTCATTAAGCGTCAGGCGAAATTAATTGCCAAGTGGCAGTTAGTAGGATTTATCCATGGCGTAATGAATACTGATAATATGACAATTAGTGGAGAAACGATTGATTACGGACCATGTGCTTTTATGGATACATATCATCCCGAAACAGTATTCAGTTCAATCGATACACAAGGACGCTATGCTTATGGGAATCAACCACTTATTGCAGGTTGGAATCTTGCGAGGTTTGCCGAAACTTTATTACCTTTACTTCATGAGGATCAAGAAGAAGCTGTGAAACTAGCCCAAAATGAAGTTTCGAATTTTATGGAGATCTTTCATTCAAACTGGCTTATGGGAATGAGAGCAAAACTAGGATTATTTAACGAAGATGAGCAGGATGAATCCCTTATTGAGGAACTTTTAAATATGATGCAAAAATATAAAGCAGACTATACAAATACATTTGTTTCCTTAACTTTTGGTAAGCCAGAGGACACAACACTCTATGGGACTCAAGAATTTGCAAATTGGCTTGAACAGTGGCAGGCAAGAAAAAGCAGTCAAAAGGAGACGCAGGACGAATCAACGCAATTAATGAGAACGAGCAATCCTGCCCTAATCCCTCGGAATCATAAAGTGGAGGGTGCATTAGAAGCCGCAGAACAAGGAGACTTGAGTTTGATGAACCATCTCCTAAGCGCGCTTTCTAAACCTTTTGCACACTCACCTGAACAATGTACTTTTGCAACATTACCTGAGCAATCGAACGAACCATATCGTACTTTTTGTGGAACATGATGTAAAAAACTCTCAACTATTTTTGGTTGAGAGTCTTTTTATGGCATCAAAAGGAATAATCTAATTGTCCAAGTCATAATTTTAATAGATAAAAATTAAAAAATTTTAATTTATATATATTAATCTATACCCTTATCCCGAAGCCTTTTTTACTAATAGTTGGGAGTGGTGGCAATTGGGCTTAATTGAAAAGATGCTTGGTAAAAAGAATTACGCATCGAATATATCTCATTTTATATTGCTTAATGATGATGGTGAAGGATTTTTTACTTTAGGAGACAAATTATTTAAAAGTGATGTGATCAGAGCTTGTATTAGGCCAAAAGCGAGGGCAATTGGAAAACTTACAGCTAAACATATTCGAGAAAATATAAAAGAATGTAAAGTAAATCCAGACCCATGGATACTGAGTGTGCTTGATGAACCGAATCAATTTATGACTGGGCAAATGCTTCAAGAGAAGTTAGCGATTCAATTAGAATTAAACAATAATGCCTTTGCATATATAAAGCGAAATGAATATGGTTATCCATCTGAAATTTTTCCAATACCTTGTACAAAAATTGAAGTGTTGGAAAATAAACAAGGAGTAATATTTTTAAAGTTTACTTTTAAAACAGGTAGGACTATTACATTACCGTATGATGATATTATTCATTTAAGACAGGACTTTAATGATCATGATTTATTTGGAACCCCCCCTTATGATGCTTTATTACCACTACTAGACGTAGTTGATACAATCGATGACACAGTTGTACAAAAGGCTAATGGAAATCATTTGATAAAATGGTTATTAAACTTTAAAGAAGTACTTGATCAGTCTGAAATGGAGAAAAATGCAACAGAATTTGTTAATAATTATATGAAGATTACAGGAGCGGGCGTAAAAGTAGGGATATCTGAACCTAGCTATGAATTAGAGCAGGTTAAATCAGATAGTTATGTACCAGAATCGCAACGATCATTAGATGCAATACGCCGCATTTATAATTTTTTTAATACAAACGAAAAAATTGTGTCGGGATCTTATAATGAAAATGAATGGAATACGTATTATGAAAGTGTAATTGATCCTTTAGCCATTCAAATGAGCAATGAATTTACTAGGAAGTTTTTTTCGAATAGAGAAAGAACGAGTGGAAATAGAATTATTTTTGAAACATCCAACTTGAAGTACGCTTCAATTGCTACAAAATTAGGTTTATCTGTTATGGTCGACCGTGGCTCATTAACGCCAAACGAATGGCGTTCAATCATGTCATTTGGGCCAATTATGCGAGGAAATACCCCGATTAGAAGTACAACTTTGGTACCGATCGATGAAAAGGAAAAAGATAGGGAGTGGGAGTTAGAAAGAGAAAGAGAAAAGAAACGAGAAGAAGAGATGAAAAAATGCATTGAAGAAGTAAAAGAAAAGGAAAAAGAAAAGAAACCAGATGAGAAATAAAATGGTTATCAATGAATAGTGGCCCCTAACAATCCTCTTTGTTACGGGCTATTTCTATTGGTTTTTGTCTCATCTGTTATTTTAAAATCCATATTTTCATGATACTTGTCCAAACACGATTGTCTAAGGATTCATATTGTAAAGTAATGCGAAGAACTAAACAAATTCATGGAGTTGTTTTTATATGAAAGAAATGGACAAGAATGCAGTTATTACACTTTTAGGCAGTTCAGGAGGCGTAGCAAAGGCGGTATTATCGATTTTTAATAAAGCATTTCAAGATCAAGATGATCCACTTTATCCCATCTTACAAAGTGCAAGATTTCATTTAATTGATCTTAAACAAAAAGATGTATCTTATTTTGAAAACATTATCCCGGCTTTGATGGAGCATGTGACATTTCATGAAACGAATTTAAATAATTTGGATTCATTTAACAAACATTTACTTGATTCCAATACAACGCTTGTAATTGATGTTTCAAGAGCGGATTCTGTTGAAATGCTAAAGTGTTGTAATGAGCTTGGGATTAAATATGTGAACACTGCGTTAGAAAGTGAAATAGTAGATGAGGATGAAAGTATTAAAAATGGTTTTCCACTTAAAGAGCGTTTGCGAATTTTTGAGGAAAACAAGAGAAAATTTAAAAATACCACTGCTATAATTGGATCTGGAATGAACCCAGGAATAGTCCAGTGGATGGCACTTGATTTAATGAACCAACACCCTTCAGAAAAACCTCAGGCATGTTATATCGTTGAACATGATGATTCTTTTTATGAGAATCCTTCAGTTGCTCAAAAAAATACAATTTATACTACTTGGTCACCAGTTTGTTTTTTAGAAGAAGCTGTAACGAGTTTTCCGATGTTTGTGAAACAGGATATTCCTATATTTCTGTATGAAAATGTTTATTCAGTGGAATTTAAAGTAACATTGGGTGAAAAACAATTTTATGGCTGTTTGATGCCGCATGAAGAAGTATTTATTATTGGAAAACTATTCAATTTAGAAAGTGGATTTCTGTATCGTGTAAATGAGCACACAACAAATTTAATTCGAGAAAATTTAAATAATATCGATCAAATAATGGATTTTGATAAAAAGCTTCTTGATCCTTCAACTGCACCTTTAAATGGTGAGGATTTAGTAGGTGTACTGCTTGTATATGAAGATAAAGAACGATTTGTTTACAATGTAATGAATAATGAGTATGCATTTAAAAATTATGGTACGAATGCTACGTATCTCCAAGTAGCATGTGGTGTTTATGCTGGGGTTACAAGTTTATTTTTAGATTCATTTACAAAGGGAGCATATTTTGTAGATGAATTATTATTGGAAACAAACAGTAAATACGGTACGTACTTGAAATATCATATGCCACACTTTATTTATGGAGAAAATGCAAATAGTGATGGATTGCTACTTCAGAGAATGAGATCATTTAAATAATATAATAATGAAGTCACTTAGACTGCTCGCCAAACAATCGCTTTCTTCGTTGCTTCGCCTGCTTGAGGTGCTTACTTACCGTCAAAGGGTAACTTAAGAGGCATATCCGGCTCTGGCGCCTCGAAAGACCATCATGTTCAATCAGTCCAAGTCTTCTTCTCTACAAGCTAAGCCAATACTTCAGAGTATTGGCTTTTTTCTGTCGATAAAATTTTGAGAAAATCAAAGTTTTTATGAAAATTATTACTTCTTACATGGAAGAAATTAAGTATCTACTTTTTGAATGAACATTCCCCTTTCGTCTTAGACTATTGCTACGGGGAGGTTTCAACATGAATGATGTTATTACAAATTTTCGAGAAAAGAGAAGAGCTAAACAAATTACATTTGAAAAAAGTTTATTGAAAGAATTGAAAATATTGCAACTAAAATCCCAATTAAAGGATTCATTTTCATATTTTATAAATGCCGATACTCATCAAAGAAAAGCAAGGGAAGATTATTGTTTTGAGTTAGCTGTGGAGACGTATCTACTTGGAGCTAGATATAGTAGGTTCGGCTTTTATGGCGAGCCGATAGAAAGTGTAAAGAAACGCTCAGCGAAAGAAACAGAATGGTTAGCATATTTATTTTATTCTTCTGTTTTTGGAAGAAGAGATGATATCCAAACTGAACCATTTAATCAATGTAAATCGTTTTTACATAACTGGTGGTTAGACGGATATGTAAAAGGTGAAAGAAGACATAGACTTCGCTTATCAAAGTAAGTCATATTCTCCCTAGTTGTCCCATATATTTTTTATAGGACAATCAGGGGGAGAAAAAATGAAGAGATGGCATCTAATTGTTATTATCGTGACATTTGTTTTTGTAATTTTATGTATACCTTTTTTGCAAAAAACATCTAAGACATGGAAATTAAAAGGATTACCTTTAGATGGGAAAGTTATTGTTTTAGATGCAGGGCATGGTGGTCCCGATGGTGGGGCTTCTGGTGGTGATGTAATTGAAAAAATTGTTGCGTTATCAATTACAAATAAACTAAGGGACTATTTACAAGAGCAAGGTGCTTCAGTCATCATGACAAGAGATGGTGATTATGATTTAGCTGAAGAAGGCTTAAGGGGCTACAGTAGAAGAAAGAGCATGGACCTAAGAAGAAGAGTAGAGCTCATTAATAATTCTAATGCGGACTTATATTTATCAGTGCATTTAAACTCTTTACCTGGTACTTCTTCTAAAGGTGCGCAAACATTTTACTATGGATCTTTAATTGAAAATGAGCGCTTTGCTAAATATGTTCAAGCGGAGCTTAGAGAAAGCCTAAACAATACTCATCGTTTAGCGAAGATCATTAATCATGTTTATTTAATGAAGTATTCAAAAGTTCCTGGTGCACTCGTAGAGGTGGGATTCTTATCAAATTATGAAGAAAGCCAGCAACTTCGAGATGAAGAGTATCAGAACCAGCTTGCTGCAGCAATATACCGAGGAGTAATAAGGTATTATACAGATAAAAACGAACCGCCGAATTAATCGGTGGTTTTCATTTTATTAAGAGTGATTTACGTAAGACTATATACGTCACATGTGTTATACTATTTAGTATATTGAGATAACGAGGTGTAATTATGCTTACTAACGAACAAGTATTGTCACTTTTAGGAACAATTAATGAACCTTTCATAAATAAATCTTTTTTAGAATTAAATGCTGTAAAAGAAATTTCAATTAAAGAAGAAAAAAATCATGTAAGTGTTAAAGTTGCATTATTTAAAACTGGAACAGCAGAACAAATGCAAATTCAGACACAAATTGTTCAAGTGTTAAAACAAAACGGCGCTGATACTGTTGGTATCCGTTTCACGGAGTTTACTGAAGAAGAGAAAAGTCAGTTCACTCAAAGTGAAGAAGGACAAGAAGAAGCTAGTCTTTCATTATTAGATAATAAAAAAGTTGAATTTATCGCAATTGCCAGTGGTAAAGGTGGAGTAGGTAAATCAACTGTTTCTGTAAATTTAGCAGTTGCCTTAGCAAGAATAGGTAAAAAAGTTGGTATCATCGATGCTGATATCTATGGTTTTAGTGTGCCTGATATGATGGGGATTACAACTAGACCAGTTATTCGTGGAGAGCGAATCATACCGGTAGATCGTTTTGGGGTAAAAGTTATTTCAATGGGATTCTTTGTTGAAGACAATTCACCAATTATTTGGAGAGGTCCAATGCTTGGTAAAATGCTACAGCAATTCTTTACTGAAGTTGAATGGGGCGATTTAGATTATTTACTGTTAGATTTACCACCGGGAACTGGGGATGTAGCACTAGATGTTCATAGTATGTTACCTTCATGTAAGGAAATCATCGTAACAACTCCACATCCTACTGCATCAGTCGTAGCTGCAAGAGCGGGAGTCATGGCACTTAAAACGAACCATGAAGTAATTGGTGTTGTAGAGAATATGAGTTATTTTGAAAGTGAAAAAACTGGCGAAAAAGAATATGTATTCGGAAAAGGTGGAGGAGAGAGGCTTGCTAAAGAGCTTCAAACGACACTATTAGGACAATTGCCATTAAAACAACCAGATTGGGATGAAGAAGACTTTGCACCATCAATTTACGATCAAAATCATCCAACTGGAAAAATATATACAGATATTGCGAAACAAGTAGTAGAAAAAATCGTTTTAAATAAATAAAGACAGAATCTTTACCCTTTTAATTTATTCAGCATGTTTTTTGTGATAGTATTGGTTATGGATTTTACATATACCAATTAAGAAACATGTAGTGGATTATTAGGGTATTTATTTTGTTTAAAAAGTAAATTTTTAGTAAATAAAGTTAGAATGTTAATTATTATGAAAGCGGTTTTGCTTTAAATGTATGGGGGAGCAGGAATAGAATGGCGAAGATGACGAGTCGAAAAGTGGTTCGATTATTTTTTACAACCTTGTTGGTTGGTGGAATTAGTACGATTATTACAGGTGTGCTATACGGTAATAAGGAGTATTTAGGTTATTTACAGGATCTACGATTTACAAAATTACTTTTGGAAGCATCGTGGTTATTTATATTAGGGTTAGTTTTCAGTGCTGTAAGTCAGATGGGATTTTTCGCTTATCTAACAGTTCACAGATTCGGATTAGGTTTTTTTAAATCTCCTCAAGTCTGGAATGTCATTCAAATTGGACTAATTATGTTTGCACTATTTGATCTTGCGTATTTTCGATTAATCGAATTTGCTAAAGATGGGGATTCATATGTAGGTTATATTTTATTCCCAGTTATACTTTTTGTATGTAGTTTCGTTGTAGCATATATCAAAAGTAAGGAAACAAACAAAGGTGCATTTATTCCTGCATTATTTTTTATGATCGTTGTAACAATTGTTGAATGGATTCCAGCATTAAGACAAAATGACCTTTCTTGGTTAATTTTAATGGCGGTGCCGTTATTTGTTTGCAATACATATCAATTATTAACTTTACACAGAATTTTAAAAAGCTAAGAGAAAAATCTCTTAGCTTTTTTATTATAAATAGTATTGTTTAGGATGCAGACTTGATAAAAAAATGAACAGATCTTTTAATTAACAACTTTCGTTTTTGTTTTCGTATTTGATATCATCTGTGAGACTGATAAATTTTTATATCCTTTATCTCTTAAATACGAAATAATCAACGGAATTGCCTTTGGTGTTTGTAATGCAGAGTCACTAGCATGAAGAAGGATAATATCTCCTGGATTTGTATTTTCCTTAACAGTTTCAAAAATTTGGTTTGTTCCCGGATTTCTCCAATCCTCAGTATTTATACTCCAATGTACAACTGAAAGATTATATCGAGACGCTACTTTAATGACTTCTTTATTGAATTCTCCATTTGGCGGTCTAAACAGTTTTACGTCTTTAACGCCTAGTCGTTTAAATACTTCATCTGAATTATTTAAATCGCGTTGCATTTCTAATGTCGTAAGTTGCGTGTAGCTTTTATAACGATACCCTAGTGTCCCAATTTCGTGTCCCTGTTTGACAATTGTTTCAACAATCTCAGGGTGTCTCTCTGCCCAAGATGCGGATAAGAAAAAAGTTGCATTATTTATTCTCTGGTTTTTTAATACTTCTAATACTTTAACAGCATTTTCATCTCCCCAACTAATATCAAACGTTAAAGCGATATTTTTTCTTGATGCATCACCTTTATAGATCGCCATAGGTCCTTTACTTGTCGAAAATGTAGAGAATGTTTTAGGTGCTTGTATATAAACTAAGCAAGCTGTAAAAAATGCAATAATAGTTATTAAGGATATTTGTTTTAATTTCCTTTTAGAGGTGATATAAAAATAAAAAAGCATAAACTCCCCTTCCTTCTTGTACAAGTTCTTAGTTAAAGGATATGAACTCAAATAAGCTTGTATGCTATAAATCAAAATTATTACATAATCCAAAAAGGTAAGAGAACAGTAAAAATCTGCTTACTGATTGTTTTGAAAAGGGGTGGAGAGATGTATGGTATTCTTTTAAGAAAAGAACATGTACTGGAAATAGAATCTCTTGTTTTACGTTCCATTAAAGAAATAGAACAGGAATTATCTACAAAGCATTTTAAAGAGAATGTAAGATCTGAGTTGATACAAAAGAAAACGATACTGACTGAAGTTTATAGTAGACTTCCTTTATAAAAAGCTTTGATAAATTTTTTATAAATTAATTCTATAAAAGTATTGACGATACTTTTAAATACATGTTATATTATTAAGCGTCGTCAACGAAACGAAATAAAGCTTGTTTAAAACAATTTAAATAAATTTTATAAAGTTGTTGACATTGATTAAAGTGAAGTGTTAATATAAGAAAGTCGCTTACGAGCGGTAAAGTGAACTTTGAAAAC